>JAIDHZ010000229.1 GCA_029052995.1 Lachnospiraceae bacterium
GCGTAATATAGTCATACAGATTCGGATTTTCCAACTGAATCTTTTCCATTATAAAAGCAGGTACAATGAAAACCACTATACCCACTTTACGCAAAACATCCCTTGCAAGATTAATTGTTTTAATCAGGTCATAATTTGTGGTCTCCTCCACTATATTATAAAAACATAGTCTATGCCGAGCCTGATCCTTATACATATCTAATATAGCAAAAAATGGTGTTCCATTCGCTTTATAGTCTATACATTCGAAAGTAAATTTTTCTTGCAGCATACTACTTAATTGTTTCACTGCGTGACTATCGTTTGCACATAGTAATACAATTGCATTCTCCACATTTTGCAAATAATTATTCAATTTACGGTTATTACACTGAAACTCATCGCATGTCCACTGTTGCATTATATTGCTTCCTTTTCCTTTAAAAAATCCACCAAAACCGGATGAACTCCACACCATCTTTCGCCATTGTATTCAATAATAGACAATGTCTGTAATAATTTGCTTAAATTATCATCCGTATTGGTTGGATGTGGATCCTTATATATATGAATTAATGTATTATACTGTTCCTCTGACGTAATATTGCGTTCATATTCACTCTTCAGGCGCATTACAACAGTCTTAGCAATATCCAACGTAATCCGTTCCTGTGGCTCGTCCATATCTAATTCATCTAATGCCGCTTCACTTAGCATATAGAACAAATCCCGGATTGCCCCACCTGATTTCAAGACCATATAGTCAAGTGCCTCTGGTTCAATTAAATCCAATACCATTCTTTTTTCTACAATCATCTTCATAATCTCAATACCCGCTTCATATCTGGTATGATTACTGTTATTTACCTTAATCATACTATATAAAATGCACTTATCAAAATCATCCCGTATCATACTGAAATCCGGAGTATACACCATATGAATCGGAAAAGAAATAATCATCTTCATCTTAAGTGATGTGAGAGGTCTTCTATGCAATACAAAAATATGTCTCGCTTCCTCCATATCCAGCTTGTCCATATCTTCAATAATAACTAACAACTCCTTACCACATTTCTCTTGAAGCTGCTTATTAATATCAGAAACAAGGTCATTCATCATTCCAATCAAAATACTTAACCTTGGTTCAATCTCTTTTCGAATTGTAACCTTACTCTCGCTTCCCGCCTTTAATATCCCCTTGCATGAAAATGAAACCGCTTTCAAAAAAGATAATTTAGCTTTGGCATCTACATCCGCTTCTGCACTCTCAAAATGAACATTCTCTGTAAGTTTCTCCTGATTCCAGTAATCATACATCCGGTCTAAAAGCTTATGATCCATCTCCAAATCAGAACTCTTATCTATATATTCCAATAATTGCTCCATAATAACAAAAATAACATCAACATATTCTATCCCCTGAAGCTCAATCTCATTGGCGAGTGAAAAATTAACAATGCAATACCTGTTTTTCAGCTGTTCTGAAATATTCCGAATCTCCGTACTCTTACCACAGCCTTTATGCCCCATAAATAAAATCTTCATATAAGGATTAATGTTAATCTTAAAACAGTTCACGATTGCTCTGCTTGCATTTTTCATACTCCGCTCTTCACTGGTATTCACATAAAATTCATTATAATTTTCTCCATCTAATGGAAATGGAGTAAATACACGAATCATCTCTTCATAATTATGTGCTTTTCTCATTGGCATCCAACCTCCATAAAGCAACGGCATGCACATACACCTCCATCTAATAATCTATTCTATGTATATGCATACACATGTCCATTTATCCCTAATCTTAGACTTTCCTCCTATATTAATATTATCACGCACAACGGTACGATTCAATAATAAAATTATAAAATCTCAGCAAGTCTCTTTATCTCCTCCCCTTAATCTTCCGGAAGTTTTAAATAGCTACTATATTCATCAAAATTATGCAATTTTATTCTCAAGAATCCCCAGCCTTTGCTCTAACTCTTCTATTTTCTTTAACATAATCTTATGCTCTTCACTGTCTAATTCTGCAATGTGACAATATGTTTTGAATTTTTCAAACTCCTCTTCTAAACGTGTAATGCGCTTATATATTCCCTCTTGGACAAAATCTATATACTCCAACACTCTGTTCTCTGAAGCGCGTATCTTTTCATCCATCATGCATTCCATTTTTACTTCAAATTCAGCAAACCTTTCATCAATTGCTTCAAACTTCTCATCAATTGCTTCAAACCGCTTATCAATTGCTTCAAACCGCTTATCAATTGCCGCAAACTTCTCATCAACCGCATCATGTATAACTTCTGTTGTCACTTCCCGCACAATGCTCTTCATTAATAAAATATCTTCCTTATTCATTGACACTTCTCCTTTCACTTTATATATTTATTTATTTAATTCATTATATCACACAAATATATTGAAGGCAACCACAAGATATAGTATAATAAATTACACGATATACTAAATTATAAAAAGGATTGCCGTTGCGATAAACGCAGGTAATACCAGTCTCGTATACACATCT
>JAIDHZ010000023.1 GCA_029052995.1 Lachnospiraceae bacterium
ATATTTTGTAAAATTATTACCACCGTTAATCAGATTAATGCCCATATCTTTAACAATCCCCTCGAATTTAGGATTTTTCTGTAATTCGGGTAATAATTCATTCACAAATTGTTTAGCATTTGTCACATTAGGAAGAGTAATATTATCAATGTTTACAACATTATTCATATTATTCCTAACAGGCTGCAAATTTTGTAAACTGGGTTTAATCATGCTACTTATATCTGGTGTCATACTTTTTAGTGCCTCAGTTGAAATGTTTTTGAATAAATCAAGTTCAACAGGTATTAATTCAGCACCATCCAATGTTTTTATTACATTGTTTATTTGAGGTACACTATCGACCAGTTCCTCAATTGGTTCAACATGTTCTGGTGCTATAAATCCTTCACCGTTACGGGCAAGTGTAAACCCATCTTCGCCTTTTGACTTTACTAACTTTGCAATTCCACCTTTTTTAAATCCTACAACCTTCTTTATACCAGTAGCAATATTCAGTTTTGGCAGTTCATGGGTTTTCAGTTTGAGCAATGATTCAAGGGTGTCTGACAATTTATTGGCACTGAGTATGTCTGACAATTTGTCACTGAGTTTATTGTTTGTTGGTGTTTCACCGCTTATTGATACTTTAAGATCAGAATGGTAACCGGTTCCATGTGATTTCCCATTAATTGTAACTGTTCCAGAGTTTTTAGAATTAGAATCAGTTGCATCTTCCGTTCCACTATTGGATTTTATTGCACTAGACAGATCTCCAATAATCTTATTGGCAGACTGTTCAATACTTCCTGAAACCATGGTAAATAATTCTCTGTACTGCTCAACATATCCATTATTTCCGGCAATATCGGATATAAAGGAAGAAATCGTACTGGTATTGTTCTCAGCTTTTTCTAATCCCTCTTTTACAAGAGTCATAAAATCTTCTAATTTCTTAGTTATCAATTCTTCGTATTCTTCCGAAAGCTTATCCAACATATCCTGCTGATCGGAAATATAGCGGTCATATATCTGTTCCTCTAAGTTACTTTGTTCATCAGCTAAACTTTTCTGCAACTTCTGTAACTTTGCCATACCTTCCTGAGAAGTATTGCCTGAATATGCGGCTATTTGTTTCTGAATGGTAGTAATATTCTTTGTTTTTTCCTGAATGCTCTGCTGGTAACTGTGGAGGTCTTTCTCGAAATTCAAAGCCGCTTTCTTCTTGTCAATCAGCTCTTGTAAAAGATCTAATTCTGCCTGATATTTTTCTTTCATCAGGTCAGCAATATTCGATTCAAGACTATACGTTTCCTTAATATCATTCTGCCACTGTGTATACATCTCATCCAGTTTCTTTTCTAAATCATCTACTGAATTAAATGTAATACCTAAAAGATCACTATGTAATGATTTAGCGTTAAGCATTCTTTGCAGTTCTTTTACTTCTTTGGCATCTTTTTCTGCTTTTTCTTTAGAAGCATAATAACTTGCCGACAATGAACCAAGCTTCGCTAGACCTGCATCTGTAAAATCACCGGTTTTATCATCTGTTAATTTTTCATGAGCAAATAAGCCTTGTAGGAATTCCTGTTCCGTAATAATGCGTTCAATTGCATCTGCAATATCCTCAAACATACTGAAGTGCAGTTCATTTATTGCATTATTAAGGTCATAGGTTGTTTTAACACAATCAGAAATTTTATTGTCACATTCCTGTATTGCATCTTTTGCATCATACCATTCTTCTGTACCTTGTTTAATCTGTTCCAGTTGTAAATTAAGCTGTGCTTTTTCTTCTTCATATGACTTTTTAATATCATCATTGAGTTTCTTTTGTGACTGGTAATAAGATTTATTTACATTCTTTCCGGCTGTCTCAATTTCAGATATCTTGTTGTCGAGAGAAGTAAACTGGTTATCAAGCAGTCCGATTTTGCTTTCGTAATACTTTTCCACATTATCAAACTGTGCTTTTACATTTTCACGAAGGGTTTTGGTATATTCCTCCTGTGCAAGTGCAGCAGCATTCGTAGCATCTTTTTGAGCCTTTAACGCAGCGTTATATTTAACAGCAGCCTTATATCCGGAAGAACCTTCCTTGTAAAGGGTAAGGTCGATCTCTTCACCTTTGGTAATTGCATCTTTTATTGCTTTTGCAGACTTATTTCTCTTACTTTTGTTACCGGCTAAATCATTTGCCTCTAAATTAGATTTCTTTGTAACAGCAGATTTTGCAGAATTATAGTTGCTTTTAGCAAGTTTTTCTGCTTCTTTATTAGCATTAAGCTGTGCTTCGGCATTTTCTGTCTGCTCTTTAAGATTATCATTAGCTTTCTTATAATCATCTATTGAGATGTTATCCAGTTTTGCATCAAGTAAATCTAAAGATTTTGATAGCAGTTCTATCTTATCTGCTGCTTTTTCAATTGGTGACTGATATAACTTCTGTGTTGTTTCAATAAAACTATCTATTGCAGATTCGTATTTATCTATATAATTCTGATAATCCTGAATCTTCTTAGCTGTTTTCTCTCCATACTCTTTAATCAGGCTCTTATATGACTTCATGGAACCATCTTTATTGAAGATAGAAGAGTCTTTGCTTTTTACCTTATTCTTTAAATCAGAAGACAGTTTTATAGAATTAGCTTTTTGTAGATACCTTGTTGCACCATCTGAATAACTTTTTAACTGTTTCTTATAGTTTTCTTCGAGTTTCTTGTAATAAGAATCTAACCGTTTTGGATTGGTTGCATTTTCAATAAGTTTAGACCAGCGTTCCGCTTTCTGAATTAGAACGTTAAAACGGCGTTCAATCCAGTCAATCAGGGTTTTGCTGGACTTCTTGTCTTTATTTTTGGATTTTGATTTGGAGGCAGAAGTAGAATTATTTTTCCATCCACTACCACCAGAACCAGTTACTTTTTCAGTGCCACTGAAAGCAGAACCGGTTACTCTTGCTTGACCACGAGAATTTATGTGACCATACTTCAATATTTGTTCTGTTTGTTTATGGTTAAATATAATGTCATCATCTTTGACATCAATAAACTCTGCACCATTATCACCAATTGTTCTATATTCTCCATTGCGAACAAGTATTTCTGTACCCAATTCGCCAACAAGAGACTTACCACTAGTACCAACTGTCCATTTACCTTTAGAAAAAGCAGAACCTTTGGCATGTGCAGAACCTTCTGCTTTAGCATTACCGCCATTAACAGTAGCATTGACTTTTACATTATAAGTATGGTTGTTAATGGCTTTCTGCAAATCTGTTACAAAATCAGGAGTTAATTGTCCTTCTATTTTTACAGTACCAATTGTGTTATCAACCCTGGATTTAAACTGATTTAATGACTGCTCGGCTTTTGTAGGATCGGCAGTTATTTTAACATTTGTATCTTTTGCTAAAGCATTTACATCAATAGAAGAAATCTGCGATTTTATTTCTTCAATAGAAGATTCACCGGATATATTCAAGCCAAGATTAGCAAGAGTAGTACTTGATACGGATGATAATTTTGTGGTTAATGAATCTAATTGTGCCTGAGCCTGTGTAGTGTCAAGTCCTAACGCCTGTGTTCTCTCCAGTTCATTTGAAGCATCTATCCATTGCTGGACTAAAGCGATTGCACCGGACATTTCATCTGACATACCAGTAGTGTCTACTGACATGACAGATGGGTTTTCAAGTTTCTGTTTTTGCTGGATTAATTTAGCCATAACAAGTTGAGCTTTATTATACTCATCTGTTCCTTCTTTTAATCCTTTTCTGTAGTCTTTAACCTGCTTTATTAAATTGTCAGTACTATTAGCATCTAAATCAAACTTAATCTCTTCAACGCCAATTGCCTTTGCAATATCATCAGCTACATTTTCTGCTTCTTTAAGGAGTTCATCTTCACTCATATCTGAAATAGAAAGAGTAAACTGTATATCTTTATTGAATTCATTTTCAACTGCATGGAACTGATTCCAAAGGTCGGTCGTATCATAGCCGGCATTGTCTAATTCCTCAATTGTTTTCTTAAATTCATTGAGATTTGTTCTTGCATTTTCACTCTCAAGGTCAATTGCATTTAATCCGTCAATCAATCCCTCAGAGAGAGAAGAGAAGTCAACATCAAAATCCCATGCTTCCGTGGTTGCCAATAACATATCAGTAACAAAAGACAGGCTCATATCCATATCTTCTGCAAACTTATTCAGGTCATTAATTGCTATGTCATATTGTCCGTTTGCATTTGTTACCCATCCGTTATCTAACTTAGCAGCATCATCTAAGAAGTTGTAAATACCGGATATATCTTCTGTTAAATATCGTTTTGCTCTGTTGAAATAGTCTTCGGGAGACTGATAATTATTCATTTCTTCATTATATTTGCCAATATAATCTATATATGTTTTATAATCATCTTTTCCCGTCCAACCATTTTCGTACATTTTCTTTGCATTCTCAAGCCCGCCTCTTGCAGTATCGAAATTATCTGCATTATTTGCAGTGCTTGTAGCACGTACATAATCATTGAGAGCAGAAGTAGTTGCTCTGATTTTTGCCTCTAAAGCATCGTACTCGTTAATAGTATCAGAAAGAGTCTGCATTTGGTCGATAGTATTTTGAATATCAACACGCTCAATTTCATCCAGTGATGATAAGAAATCGTTTAATTCACCTGTACTACCATTTAACGCATCCTCCAAGTCAACGTGTTCCTTTTTATAATTGTTTAGCTGTCTGGCTGCTTTTTGATAATCCTTTACAGCCAAGGCTTCCTTCATTCTTGTACTTACCAAGGCGGCTTCGGCTGTTTGATTTGTCAAATCAACCATAGCTTCTGTATTTAATACAATGCCATTCTCTGAATAAGTCAGAATCTCGGTTAAATCCCCATAAGCTGACTTAAGGGATTGCATTGTTTCATCTTTCAGATAGCCTTTTTCAGATTGTTCAGACAGGGCAGTAGTCATGGCATTAAAAGCAGTTTCCGGGTTAAAATCAATTGTAAGTTCTCCAGTTTTGAACTTAAGTTGTTCTATGAAGTTCTCCCAATCCTTTTCTAACCATGTCTTAGAACTGATAGGTATTTCTGCATCCAGCAGGAGTGTGTATTCCTCATCTGCTAAACCGGACAAATACTGTTTTACCGGATCTGCATTAGAACGACCATTAAAATATATTTTCTCTAAAAAGTCTTTCTTTGCTTGTGACTGTGCCACACCAACTTCATTAAGCTTGGATAAGAAATCATCCAATGACATGCCACACACAGCAGCCATTTTATTCAGTTTTGCTAATTCTGATTCTTGATAATCTGAAAGATTATTTCCACCTTCTCTAAATCTGTCTCTTATAAAAATATA
>JAIDHZ010000230.1 GCA_029052995.1 Lachnospiraceae bacterium
AATGCACGTTGTGAGCTTGCTCACATAAGGGCATTTTCTTTTTTATGAATATAGGGCGACAGCCCGTGACCGAGCCGCCAGGCGAGGTGCACTGCGGAGTTATGAAATAATGTACACAAAAAGGAGACCTTATATGAAAAAAACAGCAATTATTACCGGTGCATCCCGGGGTATAGGCAAAGCCTGCGCTCTGAAGCTTGCCACCTGCTTTGACTGCATTGCCATCAATTCCTTTACCCATACAGATGCATTAGAGCAAACCCGGCACGAAATAGAAAACATGGGTAAGGAATGTATTGCAGTCCCCGGGGATATTAGCGACTCAGACTTTGTTTGTCAATTTATGGCTACGGTTGTGAATTCTTTTCCTAACATTGATTTGCTTGTAAACAATGCCGGGATTTCCTATGTCGGATTACTAACCGATCTTTCTTTTGAACAATGGCATCAAATTGTGGACACCAATTTATCCTCTGTATTTTACTGTTGTCATGAAATCATTCCTCACATGCTGAAAAGAAAGAACGGACACATTATTAACATTTCATCCATTTGGGGAATAAGCGGTGCATCCTGCGAAGTTGCTTACAGCGCCACAAAAGGGGGTGTCAATGCCTTCACAAAAGCATTAGCGAAGGAACTGGCTCCCAGTAATATTCAGGTTAATGCATTGGCTTGTGGAGCCATTGATACACAAATGAATTCATGCTTTACAAAAGAAGAAATGAATCAATTCTGTGAAGAATTACCTGCCGGACGTCTTGGAACACCTGAAGAAATCGCAGAAGCTGTACAGAATTTATACCTGAGCCCTTCTTATCTCACTGGTGAAATCATAAAAATAGACGGCGGTTATTTATAAACCACCGTCTTCCTGTTTTCAAAATATTATTCTGCTTCTGTTGACTCTGTTGTACTTTCAACGTTTTCCGCTGCCTGTGTTTCTGTTGTCTCCTGTGTTTCTGTTGTCTCCTGCGTTTCTGTTGCCTCCGGTACTTCTGGTATTTCGTATGTTTCATTCTTTAATACTCGTCCAACACCTACATATTTTCTATATTTATAATCTGAAACGATAATTCCTGTAGTGGAAGATGAGGCATGTACAACCTTTCCATTACCGATATAAAGAGCTACATGTGAGCAGTTGCGCTTGCTGCTTCCATAAAAAATCAAATCACCCGGTTTAATTTTTTTAATGTTTACCTTCTTTGTATTCTTCAACTGTGAATAAGCATTATGTGGCAGACCATATCCAAATTTCTTATATACCGACATTGTAAATCCGGAACAATCTGTTCCTTTTGTCAAACTGGAACCTCCATAGACATATCTATTACCAACATACTGTAACGCATAGCTGACAACTTCTTTTTGCTCAACTGACATCCCTGAATAGTCCGCAACTGTTACCTTACATACATATTTCTTACCTTTTACCTTTGCAGTAACCTTTGCCGAACCAACTTTTACAGGTGTAAGCTTACCATTCTTTACTTTTACAACTTTCTTATTAGATGTACTCCATTTAACCTTTGATGTGGTGTTTTTAACCTTTAATTCATATGTACTTCCCATTTCCAAAACAAGCTTTGTTTTGTTTAATTTGACTGCACCTGCGGCTTCTGCCTTGTTAGTGCTTAATACCATCATTGAGATTGTTAATAAAAGTGTTAAAAATAATAATGTTTTTCGTTTCATAGTGATAATCCTTCCCGGCTCTTACAGAACCGTTTTTTTCGTGACTATCCCCATTCTACCATACTTTTTTCAAATTGCAATAGTTTTGTGCAATTT
>JAIDHZ010000231.1 GCA_029052995.1 Lachnospiraceae bacterium
TTTGCCTCATAGTCCTTTTCTGCCTGTTCCATCTTACTCTCCCTAATATAGTCGATGTCAAAAGCTTTAAGGAATATTTTTGGTATTTATATCAAAATAAAGTAGATTTATATAATAAGAATTTCCACCACTATTGTCACGACATGTAGACATTCATTAATTAAATGTGGTACAATCAGTATGGTTATGTAAAACTCTCTATATAAAATTAAGCATTTCCCCATTACACTTCTTACTGTGTTCCTGCATATTATATATATGGAAGAGATTGATAGGAGCAAAAGTATGGTGCAGGGTCTCAATTATGATTTTGATGGAATGTTTCCTATGGAACCGGATTTTTACCAGGATGAAGAAATGTGTTTAAAGGATTATGAGTACTTGAAGAAGCTTTATCCAAAGGAAGTAAGGCTAATCTCAACGGTGTTAGAGGAACGTTTGGATCGGTGGGAATATGAGGGGAGTCCTATGTATGCACAGTATCCCGATGCTGTTACCATTTACCGCATGGCAAAAGAGATTTTTGACCAGTTTGCCTTTGAATGTGATCAGAAGGAAAAGGCTAGAATAAAAGATATGATTCAGGTTATGGTATGCCAGGAGATATATGTGAGAAGACGGCGGCATGATAAATTTTGTCGTAAATTCAAATGATGCAATAATTCCGGACAGCAGCTATGGATGTTGGACGCATGCGTGCAATCGTCCATAGACATTGGCCGGGTAAGTCAATAACTCCGCCATAGGCAGCGGGGCATGTAATTTAAATCGCCCTAAGGGGCGGGGTATTGACTCCTGTGGCAGTCGCTAAATGGACATGCAGGTATGTTTCAGTACTTAGGAACTGTTAAAAAATAATTTGTGATATTGCTTGTCTTTTTCTCCGAGAGTACGGCTCAAAAATCAGTTACATAGCCCGCTATGCGCCTGATTTTTGAACAGCACTCTCGAAGAAAAATCCTGCGCACTATTCACAAGTTATTTCTTAACAGTTCCTTACACAGATAGATATGAAAATGTAGAATATATAGTGTGGAATGCGAAGGGCTGCTGATTTAGTGGGACCATATAGCAGTCTTGAGTATTATATTTGTGATAGATTAGGAGATAGAAATGGACGGAAGAGTAGTTGCGAGAATTCTGTTGTTGTTTTTTATATTTATTGCTACGATTTTAGTCGTAAACAGAATAGATAACAGAGGGGTAGAGGAGGTGTCTGTTGAGATGGAGCAGGCAACTTTACCTATTGTATATGTTAGATACGATGATAAGTTTATTAATACATTACATGGGTATACCGGAAAAGTGGATACTACGTATTTTAGGGATACAATTACCCCCATGTATTTTGCTCAGACTATTGACCTGTGGGTGGATCAGAGCGGTAATGCCTATTCTGATTATGAATATGAGCTGCGCAGCCAGTATCAGGGAGATTTGATTGAAAATGGAGATGTGACGGAATTAAGCCATGCCGACGGATATGATAAGGTTAGCATTACATTTCGTACCAAACTGGAGGAGTTACAGGAATATGTGATGGTGTTAAAGATGATGTCCGGAGAGGATACGGTTGTGCGCTATTATACAAGAGTGGTGGTGGAAAACGATTTTCATGCCGAAGAGCTGTTAGATTTTGTAAGCCGGTTTAATGATGCTATATTTGATAAAGAAGAGGCGCAAAAAGTTATATCCAAAAGTATTGAGCCAAATGAGGATGGCAATAATGAATATTTGTCTGAGGTGAATATTCATTCCAGCTTTGAGACTATTACCTTTGCAGGCTTAGAGCCAGTGAGACTGACAAAGCCGGTGGCAAGCATTAAGGAAATCGATGACAGCTATGCGATTATTCAATTGAAGTATCTTATTTCCGTAGTGCAAAAGAAGGTGACAGAGAATTTTTACGTGACGGAGGATTACCGGGTGCGTTATGTAGATAGCAGTAATGTGTACTTGCTTGATTATAACCGGACCCAGGAGGCATTGTTTGTCACGGATAATATTGATACGGCAAATAATACATTTAAAATTGGTATCATCAATCAGGGTGATTTTCAGTTTATGACCAGCAGTAAGGAAAAGAAGGTGGCATTTACACAGGCAAGACAGTTATGGTATTACGACTATAACGGTGGAACTATCACAAATGTGTATGGATTTTGTCAGGCTGATAATTATACAGACAGCCGTGTGACTTATGATGCTAATAATATCAAAATATTAGATATTAAAGATAACGGTGATATTACCTTTGCAGTCTATGGTTATATGAACCGTGGCAAGCATGAAGGAAAGGTTGGTATTTCCGTGTATCAGTTTACGGCGGAAAAGGACCGGATGCAGGAAGTGCTGTTCATTGAAAACAATAAGCCTTATGATATTTTGCAGGAAGATATGGAAACATTGATGTATCTGAATCACGATGGGGAGTTCTATTACTTTGATAACGATTGTATTGTAAAAGTTAACACCAAGACAAAACAATCAGAAATATTTATTGAAGATGTGTTAAATGAGCATCTGGCGGTATCGGATGACAATCATTTAGTCGGATATCCCAATCAGCTGCTTCCGGAAAACGTAGATATGGTAACGGTGTTGAATTTGGATACAAAAGAGAGCAAAGAAATTGTTGCGAATGAGGGAGAGCGGCTTGAGGCTATTGGGTTTGTAGATACTGATTTGATTCTTGGAAGAGTTCGGGAAGGAGATATTGAAGTTGCCTTAGACAAGACCGTAACCTGTCCCATTTCCACAATTGATATAATTAATGAAGACGAGCAGGTGGTGAAGACTTACGGTTCTACCGGTGTGTATATTATAGGAGCAACAGTTAAGAACGGTGTGGTATATCTTGAACGTGTCCGTAAGATTAATGGTGTTTTTGAACCTACAACCCAGGATTTTATTACGTATAAAGATCAGGAAAGCAATGACAAAATAAACACCGGTTATAAATATACCGACAATGCATATAATCAGTTATACATGATATTTCCAAACTATATTTATGTGGCAGAACGTCCCAAGCTGATGATTACCCGTGAGACGGTAAATGAAGAGGATACCACGGTTAAGATTACATTTGACCATACAAATAAAAAGTTCTATGCCTATGGTCAGGGAAAATACCGCACAGATTATCTTAATTTAAATCAGGCAGTCCGGGTGGCTTATGAGAATGCGGGTGTGGTCTTAGACGAAAACGGTGTGATTGTATGGAGAAAGATTTCAGTTAAGGACTACCATACAGTAGCTGATAAAATTACAGTTTATACAGTTTCGGAAATTGAAAATACACTGGCAGCCTGTATTTACATGATGGGAGTTTATGAGGAGAAAAATCCTGATTTTTCCGCACTTAAGGAGGATATTGCTGAGGAAAAAGCCATTGAGGAAGTCATTCTTTCCTATGTGGGACGGCAGGGTACGGACATAACAGGATGTGATTTTGAAAACGGTTTGTATTACCTGTGTAAGGATGCTCCCGTTATCACCCGTTTTGCAGATGGGACTTACGTCCTGGTAACAAGTTATAATGGTGAGCGCATCCGTTATATCAATCCACTTAAAGAAGAGGATATCGTAGAACCCCGGAATGAGTTCGAGGCGAAGGTAAAAGACAGCGGGAATGTGTTTATCAGTTATGTCCGCTAGTGTAAAACCTTAGGAACTGTTCAAAAATAACTTTTAATATTGCTTGTCTTTTTCTTTGGGATCACCATTCAAAAATCAGTTACATAGCCCGCTATGCGCCTGATTTTTGAACGGCACTCCCAAAGAAAAATCCTGCGCA
>JAIDHZ010000232.1 GCA_029052995.1 Lachnospiraceae bacterium
AGCAAGCTCTGAATGGCGTTTCAAATGCCGGTACTCTCCGTGTACGGGAATTGCAAACTTTGGCTTTGTAAGTGCATAAATTAATTTGAGTTCCTCCTGACAGGCATGTCCTGACACATGGGTATCCTGAAAAATCACTTTTGCACCTTTCATTTCCAATTCATTGATAATCTTATTAATCGCCTTTTCATTGCCCGGAATCGGACTGGAGCTTAATATTACAGTATCCCCCGGCTTGATGCTGACCTTATTGTGAATATTGGCAGCAATCCTCGAAAGTGCAGCCATATTCTCTCCCTGGCTCCCCGTAGTAATCAAAACAATCTGTTCATCAGGATAATTCTTTAGCTGCTCAATCCTAATCAGCGTGTTATCCGGAATCTGTATAAAACCAAGCTCCGAAGCTGTATTAATTACATTGACCATGCTCCGGCCTTCAATTATAACCTTGCGTCCGTATTTGTCCGCACTGTTAATAATCTGTTGTACACGATCCACATTAGATGCAAATGTGGCAATAATCAATCTGTTGTGCTTATTTTCCGCAAACAGTATATCAAAGGTCTTACCCACTGTTTTCTCACTTGGTGTAAATCCCGGCCTCTCAACATTGGTTGAATCTGCCATAAGCGCTAAAACACCTTTTTTACCAAGCTCTGCAAATCTTTGCAGATCGATGGTTTCACCAAATACCGGAGTAAAATCTACTTTAAAATCTCCTGTGTGCACCAAAATACCTGCCGGTGTATAAATTGCAAGTGCCGAGGCATCTGCAATGGAATGATTAGTCCTTATAAACTCAATCCTAAAGCAGCCTAGATTAATGGTCTGTCCATGTTTAACAACCTTGCGCTTTACGTTGTTTAATAAATTATGCTCCCTTAATTTATTATCAATCAATCCTATTGTAAGCTTTGTAGCATAAATAGGCATATTCAAATCTTTTTCAATATAGGGAATTGCACCAATATGATCCTCATGCCCATGGGTTACAACCAAGCCTTTTACCTTTGAAATATTATCTTTCAAATATGAAACATCCGGTATCACTAAATCAATTCCTAACATATCCTCTTCCGGAAATGCCAAACCACAGTCAATCACAACAATAGTATCTTCATACTCAATTGCCGTAATATTCATACCTATTTGTTCAAGTCCGCCTAATGGGATAATCTTAACGCTTGGTGCCTTCTCCTTCTTCTTAGGAATCTCACCCCTTTTTTTGTTCATTTTCAAAACCCTACCTCCATATCACTATCCTCCAATAATTCACCAAAAATAGAACCCACAGATTCTAATTCCTTCTCATCCTCTACAAATTCATATGTTCCGTACTTCTTGTCCATTAAATCTGAATGTTCTTTTAAAATATAGCATTCTGCCTCTTCACTTTCATCCTCTTCATCCGCAGGTGTAACAAGATAATAATTCACCCCCATTAACTGGGTCTGTTCTAATACATAAAAATCTGCTTCTTCCCCATCATCAAACGTAATTACAATTGTCTCTAATTCGTCCATATTATTCCCTTTCTGTTTCATATTATGAACATGTTTGGTTCATATCCAAATAACTCTGTAAAATAACTGCGGCTGCCATCTTGTCCACATATTCCTTCCGATGTTCACGCCTTACTCCGGACTCAATTAAAATTCTCTGCGATTCCACAGTAGATAAACGTTCATCCTGTAAAACGACATCAAGTCCTGTTCTTCTCTCCAAATGTTCTTTAAATTCTTCCGTTGCTTTTGCCCTTTCCCCTATCGTATTATTCATGTTTTTGGGATAACCAAGTACAACAAAAGAAACCTCGTATTTCTCAATCAATTCCTCAATCTGAGCTAAGGTTCTTCGTAACTTATTCTCCGACTTCCGCTCTATGGTCATAACAGGCTGTGCAGTCAGTAAAAGTTCATCACTAAGCGCTACCCCAACCGTCTTAGTCCCATAATCCAGTCCCATAATCCGCATCTTTTATCTCCTATGCTTGGCTGCTATATTATTTTAGCCTTGTCTCAATATAATTCTCCAGCAAAACTTCAATAATCTCATCACGCTCCGCCTTCATAATCAGGCTTCTCGCATTCTTATAGCTCGTTATGTAAGTCGGGTCTCCACTCATGACATATCCTACAATCTGGCTTACCGGATTGTAGCCTTTTTCAGACAAAGCAATATAAACCTGCTCCAAAATATCTGATACCGGCAGGTTGTTATCTTTTACCACTTCTACAAATTGTGTATTAAATGTATTTTGTTCATTCATATCATCACGTCCTCACTTCACTATCTATATGATAATATACTTTTCCAAAAGTTGCAAGCCAATTCTTATTTGTATCTCACAATCTTATTAACCAGATTCTCTTCTGAAGCAATATTAACCTTAATATATCTTTTGGTATGGCCAACATAATAAATCCTCTTATTGCCCCCTCTGGAATCTGCAGGTACTTCCCCTGCTGCCTCTTCTATAAGCACTTCATCCTCAAATCCCTCTAAAGAATGTTCAAATTCTTCCTTCTGCAATGCAGTCAGGCGGAACAGAACATCACTTCTTTTATTTTTCACATCTTCCGGAACCTGGCCGGGAAGCTTCTCTGCTACTGTCCCTGCTCTCACGGAGTATTTAAATATATGGATTTGGTAAAAATTGATTTTCTTAAGGTTACTAACCGTAACAGAAAACTCTTCTTCTGTTTCTCCCGGAAAGCCGACAATTACATCTGTTGTAAGTGCCGGTTTATAAAAGCATTCCCTTATCATCCTGCATTTTTCTTCAAATTCTTCAATTGTATAATGCCGGTTCATTCTCTTTAATGTATCATTACATGCACTTTGCAGCGAAAGATGGAAATGCGGGCACAGCTTGTCACTTTTAATTTTTTTCAAAAAATCCCATGTGATAATTCTAGGTTCTAAAGAGCCCACACGAATGCGTTTAACATCCGGAAGCTTGGCAATTGCCTCAATAAGGTCCCCAAGATCTGTTATATTATTATCTGACGTTTCTTCTGTATCCAAAGCATTGATATAATCCTCTTTGGAATCCTTATTTTTACGAAAATCCATACCATAAGAAGATATATGTATTCCCGTCAGAACAAACTCTTTTACCCCCTCCTTTGCCAGACCCTCAATCTCTGTTAATATATGTTCCGGATTACGGCTTCTGACACGTCCTCTTGTATAGGGAATAATACAGTATGAGCAAAACTGGTTACAGCCATCCTGAATCTTAACATAGGCTCTTTGATGGTCAAGCTGCGCTGCACCAAGGCTTCCCATTTCCTCATACTCATGAATTTCATTAACCACCTCATAGTAATCAGTCCGTCCGTGACAATCCATATAATCCGAAATAACTTCCACGATATCTTTTTTACAGTTATTTCCCACAACAATATCCACAAACTGTTCCTTTAATATATGTTCATGCTCCGCATTCACATAGCAGCCGGCAGCAATCACCACCGCCCGAGGATTCCTTTTTTTTACCCTCCGCAGCATCTGCCTTGATTTTTTTTGTGCCATATTGGTAACAGAACAAGTATTTACAATATAGAAATCCGCCACATCCTCTGGGGCCACGGATATAAAGCCGGCTTTAACCAGCTTTTCCTTCATGGAATCCGATTCATACTTATTAACTTTACACCCAAGTGTTATAACTGCCACCCTGATTTTCCGTCTTAAATTCAAATCGTTCATATAATTTATCCTCATTATCTATTCTTTATATTGACTTTTACCATTTAAAAAGTTATCATAATAACAGAACATACTATTAGGT
>JAIDHZ010000233.1 GCA_029052995.1 Lachnospiraceae bacterium
GGAACGACCCAAGCTATAATGTGTTCGAAAAGGTCATTCGTTACTTTAACCTGTCAGCAGATACAGTAATCTACCCCCATCAGAATCAAACGGACGATACATACCAAAAGATAGAACGTCTGTTGACTCAATGTGACGAAAAACAGCTCAAAGTCATTCTCGCCACCACAGAGGCATTACTGACCGTGAGTGAAAGCCCCTCAAAACCAGAATAGCAGATGAATACGATATATCAGTTACTTCCCCTGCATTTTAAAGACTCATTTCTACAACGATGTTCTCGTGTAAAAATGAGCCTCTTTTACTGTCTTATCCATTTCATGAATTCTTTTGGAGACAAATCCTGCCTCAGAAGTCCCATACCACTCAACATAAGGATGCAATCTACATATCCCTAGCAATATGCCCTCTGTCCTTCCAACGAATTCATATATTCCAGTTTTGCCATCCATTCCGAAAGCAACTGTCGCTGCTCTTTTGAAAGCTGGTGTATCATCATCCGGACTCCAACCCCTTTCCATCGCTTTCTTTTTCATTTCCTCTGTTACTTCATTCATCACTGTCACCTCCAAAAATTTAAGGCAACACCTTACCGGGATTACCTCACCTTACACAAAACATTTACAACAAAAAACTCATGATATCCGGCTGTATGCTGATTACTATGAGTTTTGGACTACTGAGTATTGAATTAACGATTCCGCTTTATGAAAAAATTACAAAAATTCCCGCTTGACAAAACCTCTTTCTTCATCTAAGATAATAGGCAAAGAGAAATGGGTTTTTTCCAAGTAAAATCTTAGGATTCCAAAGGGTTGCTCGTTTCTTTTTTTATTTCTAAGATATCATAAAGATATAATTTACCATCATTTGCATGGCGAATCAACATTGATGCATGAAAAACATTATACCTCTCCACTTCCCCGTTTTCTGCAAAAACCGGAAGTGCAAATCTGGAATCATATCTATACCATCCATTTCTTGCATTCCATTGGTGTTTTGTCTCACGATTTTGTTCAAATGTCTTACCCTCAGCAATTTCCAACATCTCTGGAATCCCCTGTGCTGCATTTGCCTTTGCTTTTGCGGTTGTTCCCTTCAAAGAATATGTATATTTGGAACCAGTGTATTCATCTGGAAGATCACTTCCTATATATACAATATCTTTGGTATCAGCAATTTCATAAAATTCACCAACAAAGTCTTCCAAATACGTTTTCACATCATCCCATTTAACAGAGCGTTTCCTCTTAAATCGTATATCGTTAATGATAACAATGTTATTACCGTTTACATCCTTAATGATATTTACGTTCCTTTCCATATGCCCTCCTGTTCGACAAATTTCTACGAACATTCTATCATACCGACAGACATGTTTCCACATAAAATAGAAAAGCACCTCTGCCATAACAGCCTTGTCACTTATACGGTCTTGCATAAAATACCACACTGCCATCCCTTAACGAATCAAGTACAGCTCCCCTTTCCGGATTGGCTGCGTGTACCATCATTCCATTTCCTACATAGATAGCTACATGGGAGAGATTCCTGAATTGTCCATTATCCTCATACGAATAAAAAATCAAATCTCCCGGCTTTAAGTCTTTTTTATTGATAAGCATAGCATTCTGATAACAATACCTACCCTGTTCCGAAGCGGCTGCCGGAAGTTGGATTCCTACTTCTTTATACAGTCGCTCTACCAAAGAACTGCAATCATAATATCCTTCCTCATAGCGTCTGTTCTGGTCATATCGACATCCGATCTTTGTCATTGCCAGCTCTGTCACCGCCTGTCCTGCAGCGCCGGAATAATACCGGTCCCTGAACGGATATAACTGGTTAATGTGAATCATTCTAATTTCATTCATACCTATACACTCCCTTCCTACTGTCTAAAACAGAAAAAGACCGCTCACTTTCGATCTCTCGAAAATGAACGATCTCATCCGCTACTCTTACATTGAATTACAAATCCCTCTTTAATGTGTTTCAGGACACCACTTTCAAAACCACCAATACATTTACACCGTTTCAAATCGACTATTTGTACGTTTTCCTGTCACTCTGGTCAAACCGAAAAATTCGCTCAAAGTGCCTAAAATCAAGGATTTTCACATATTTTTCCAATGTAGTAGACATACGCTCTCAACGATATTACCTCTTTCCCTCAAAAAGAACCATAAATCCTATTTTAAATCCATTTCTTAATTTACTACATGGCAAAAACTTCGCCCAAATGCTATTAAGGTCTTTTCCCCATATAATAACGTTTTTTACGTATCTTTTTCTTCTCTTCAATAAGCCTGCACATATTACACTTATATTTTATAGAAGTTTTGTAACTTTCACATCATTTAACCCATGTTCTCAAACTATTCTTGCATCAGCACACAAATATGATAAATAGTTGTTTCTACTCCATTTCTGATAAGAGTAGTCGATGCTATTTTTAGATTTGAATAAAAAAAATCGTCTCCAATACTATCTTCCACTTTTTTTAAAGAGTATGGATATTTATAATTTTTAATATGGTTTAAATATTTCTTCCAAAACATATCAAAATCTTTAACTTTTACATACGATACCAAAAAATTATACGCATATCCTAATGGATCATATTTAAATATCTTATCAATATGAATATTTAAATAACTTGTGTTCAATGAATCTAAATTTAAAGCCTCAAATAACGAATATGGCTTATTATTATTGAAAATAAGTATATCTATTTCTCCTGATCCCTTTCCTCCCTGTGAAGTTCCCTGCCGTGTTTGATCTCTTAATTGATATTTTAACGTCCAAAGAATGTCCCTAATATAATCATTCCTTTCATCCTCCGATTTGTCTTTATAGCTTGGACTAGCTTGCAGCATTATACATGAATAAATAATATCTTTAAGCAATTTTTGGGGTGATAATCTCTGCATTGCATTGACAAGATTATAGATAGCTTCGCTCACATTGGATTGACCTAAACTTCCATTAAAAGTATTCCAATCATCCTCTGTGAGCATAGGGAAATTTTCTTTAATCCATTTTTTATAGTAATTCGTTTCTGGAACATCCTCAGACACTAAAATGTCTTTCAAATATTCTAAAAAAGAAATTAATTGTTCATCATTTTCATTTTCAGATAATAATACATCAATCTTTGATAGAGTTGCTTTAAAATTATATTTAAATACTGGTTCTATAACATCTCTTTCCAACCGCTTATTCATTCTACGAGTTAATACACTATAAAAATCATTACTCTTAATCCCTATATTTGATATAGTATAAAAATCCAAACATAATTTGTTAAATTCTTTCTTATAGTCAATCCATACATCCGGTGTATTACTTATAATATCTTGTATTCTTGATATATTTTGACCTATATCAATATAAAATGGAGATAATTCATGATTGATTTGAAATAATATCCCTTTAAAAATTAACTCTTTTATTTTTAGACAAATCTTATTGGATCTTTCCCTTTCCACTCTAGCAGAACTATATACATAAGCACAGACCAATTCCAGTAATTCAGCATCAATTCTATTTTCTTCAATACAAGATACTTCGTTAAATAACTTCTGAATCTTAAGTATCTCATCTAGAAAATCATTTTTATCAAATATATCGTTTGAATCAAAAAACATTATTAAACCTAATTGATACTTTGCCTCAGCTTTAATTAAATCGTTTTTTTCACAACATTTTTTTATTAAAATATCTTTTATATCATCTTTTTCTTTTTGATAAAATAATGCAAGATATTTCAGGCGATAACATTCTAAT
>JAIDHZ010000234.1 GCA_029052995.1 Lachnospiraceae bacterium
TTATTATCATATGCATTAGTTTCATTTATAATATAAGGATTGCTTGTTTGAATATAAAAATTCATAATTATGGACACCTACTTTCTCTTTCAATTCGGTTAATTTATTACCCAATAGTTTTGTTGCTATACTTAATGTCGCACAAGCTGCCACTTGCATTAAGAGTTCCTGTGAATAATATATGTTGCCTGTTTTGGCATACATTGCAGCTAAATCAATCATTTGAATAGCAGCGTTTAAAAGCATTATTATTTGTGCTGCTTTAAGAATTAACTGCACTGCTGCAAGCCAACCACATGGTGTCATTGCAAGTAATGCAGTTGTAAGAACCTCCTATAGAACAATAGAAACAGCTACTAAAACATACTGTAATGCTTTCGATAGTAAATGTCAATCATCTGACTTTTGCGGCAAAATATGTATGAGATACCTGTCAATCCTAGTAAATACAAGGAATGATGTCTTTCAAAGCTTTATAAGCCTTCCAGTATTGAACAGAGGGAACTCTTCTTGATATACTCCAACTATATCAATAGGATTGGAATGATTGAATGGTAACATTTATATCGCCATATATGGGCGAGGAAATAAAAAGTAATGCAAAAAAAAGATGTACGATCTCTAAAAATTTTTCTAATAGTGCAAATATAAAGAGAAAGGCTCGCTGTTCTAAGAAATATCAGTCAACTTGTTTTAAGCTTAAGCGTGAATTGCGTAAGCAACTTGATGATGAAATGCAAAGAAACATGCAAAATACTTAAAATTACCTGTGACGGGTACATTTGATGTTCTGATAAAGGCAAAGAGACAGGGGTATATAAGCGAGTTAAAACCTATTATACAGGAAATGATTGATAAGAATATTTATATTTCTGAAAAACTTATGGAACTTTGCTTGGAGCAAGTGAATGGAGAAATGTAAATGTTGGCTCTAAAATGGAACTAATAATTTTTACAGAGCAAAATAATATATGTAAAATATGATTTTAGTTACAATCGGTAATCATTAGCATATAACGAAATTCAGATTGCAAATGATGAAATAGAAGAAAACATAGCAACGAGTGATTTTGTAAAAGAAATTGCTCTTTTTTTCTGTTGTTTGAAAAAGAAGTAAAGTGAGGCTGTATAATTCTTTGTGAAATAAATAGAAATAAAAACAGGATTTTGTACATTTGTTAATATTTCATTAGCAGACATTCGTGGAGTGAGAGCTGGAAGACTGCGTGAAACGTCTGATGGAATATAAAGAAAGTTTTGAGATCATGGGAAAAGACCGCAATAGTTATTATAAGTCAGATCTGGAAGCTACTTTAGAAAACCAGATGCTGAAATCCATTGAATTCTATGGGAGATTCCTATTTTGGAATGGAGAGGCTAAAAATCGCTATTAACCGACAGACCCCTGAATTATTTTATCAGGGCTTTGTTTGAATGGTGCAAAATAAGAAACAATCGCAAGAAATAGCGAAAGTCTATTGAAAATAGATGTATATTGTGGTACACCTAGATAAGGTGAAGTTTTTGGATGAGTGCTTTGTTATGGATACGTTTTTTGGAGGATGCAAATTGAAAGAGAATGTAAAAGTAATATTTGAAAATTGGAATGAAACACTAATATGGTCTTGTTTACAAGGCATAATGGGCGAGATACATATGAATTCCACAGAAGATGCTGCAATGGCAATATTAGGAGATTTTGCATTTTATGCAGGAACTCCGAGTGAAGAATTACTTAGATTTAAACCGGAAAGCTGCGAACAGGATTTTATGATTATGGTTCCACAGAATGAGGTGTGGGCTGAGTTGATTGAAAAGTGCTATGGTGATAAAGCAAAAAAAGTCACAAGATATGCAATCAAAAAAGAAGAAGATATTTTTGATGTATCTAAATTGGAACAGGCAATTTGGGAATTGCCGGCAGGCTATGAATTGAAAATGTTAGAAGAACCGGAATACGTTTTGTGTCAAAGCAACACATGGGCAAACGATTTGGTATCCCAATTTAAGGATTACGATACATATAAAAAGTTAGGATTGGGCGTTGTTGTTTTAAAGGATGGAGAATTAGTAGCAGGTGCATCATCCTATAGCAGATACAATGCTGGGATTGAAATAGAAATTGACACAAGAGAAGATCACAGAAGAAAAGGTTTGGCATATGCGTGTGGGGCAAAGTTGATTTTGGAATGCTTGAAAAATGGATTATATCCAAGCTGGGATGCACAGAATAAGTGGTCAGTGGCTTTGGCTGAAAAACTAGGATATCATTTTAGTCATGAATATACTGCTTATGAAATAATGGGATACTAATGTATGAACAATGAATGAGAAATTGGGGATAAGTTTAGTGGCAGTATTTTGAAAGCGCAATTACGATGTGAGAATCGTGGACGGAGAAAGGTAATTTGAAGATGAAATTATTATTTGGAACAGGTAATCTGGCAAAATTATCGGTGATGAAACATCGTCTTAAAAAAATAGATATAGAATTGATTGGTTTGGGTGATTTGAAAGCAGCAGGAAAGAGCATTCCAAAAGTGTTAGAGAATGGTAACACACCACTTGAAAATGCAAGACTGAAAGCTTTGAAGTATTATGAAGCCTTTCAGATGCCGGTTTTTTCTTGTGATTCGGGATTATATTTTGATAATGTTCCGGACGAAGTTCAGCCGGGTGTTCATGTACGCAATGTAAATGGGAAATGCTTATCGGATCAAGAAATGATGGAATATTATGCAGGTCTTGTAAGAAAGTATGGAAATCTAATTGCAAGATATAGAAATGCCATTTGCTTTGTAATGGATGAAAAACGTATTTATGAGTCTGTGGATTCATCTATGGATAGTGAAAAGTTTATATTAACAGACAAACCTCATAGTGCAATAAGAAAAAAGGGATTTCCGTTGGATAGTATGTCTATTGATATGAAAACCAATAAATATTATTACGATTTGCCAGCTGATGAATTGGAACAGTTTGCTGTGGAAGATGGAGTATTGCTGTTCTTTCAGAAGGTTTTAAATCTGAATTAGTAATGATTAGGGAGAAATAATGAAAACGACGATTAGAAAAGCTACTGTGGAAGATGCAGAAAAAGTTGCAAGTTTGGCAATACATATGTGGAAATCACACACTATTGAAGAATTGGCACAGGAATTCTCTGATTATATAATTAAAGAGAGTGGTATAGTTTTTCTTGCCATGGAAGATGAATGCACGGTTGGATTTGCACAATGTGGGTTAAGGCATGACTATGTAGAAGGAACAGATTCTAATCCGGTGGGATATTTGGAGGGGATTTTTGTAGTGGAGGAATATAGAAAAAGAGGATTCGCAAAAAACATGTTGGAGGCTTGTCAGGAATGGGCAAAGGAACAGGGGTGTACGGAATTTGCCAGTGATTGTGAGTTGGTTAATGAAGATAGTTTGAAATTTCATTTAAAGATGGGATTTGAAGAAGCAAATAGGATAATTTGCTTTACAAAGAAATTAATGGATCCGGGTATTGGTATAACAGCTCGGATAAAATAGCATTTATTCTTTTCTACAGATATTAATTATGAGGAAACAAAATTCATTTCCAACATGAATTAAGAAAATGGTGAACTTAGTGAACAGACAATCTTTATATATCATTAGAACGAAAATCTTTTATGGGATGAATATAGTGGCAGAGACATATTAAAAGATTCTTTGATTGGGAAAGTCTTTGCTGGTAGAGGTGTAGAATGGTAGAAGAATTTGAATATAAACTGTCTGTTATACACATCGCCGAGCCGAG
>JAIDHZ010000235.1 GCA_029052995.1 Lachnospiraceae bacterium
CTATTGTTTATAAGGAACTGTTAAGAAATAACTTGTGAATAGTGCGTAGGATTTTTCTTCGAGAGTGCTGGTCAAAAATCAGGCGCATAGTGGGCTATGTAACTGATTTTTGAGCAGTACTCTCGGAGAAAAAGACAAGCAATATCACAAGTTATTTTTTAACAGTTCCTAAATGTATTTACTTTATAGTATCTCTGATTTTCAGGAATATATGCCGGATAAACGGGCTTAAAAAATATAAATAATTATTTTTATTTCAGAAATATTTAGAAGTCAATTATCCATATACAAGAAAATGCATTAAGGAATAAATGAGACAAAATCCGTCAATACTTTATAACATACTATAAGTTTAGGAGAAGCCAAACATGAAAAAGAACAATGTATATTACAAAAAACCTAATTCCAACGCAGACAATTTTTCAAACTGCCACAGAACCAGCGGCGGCACTACTGGTAAAAATCAAAGCGCTCAGGTTTCCGAAACAGAATCTGATGTAGACAGTGCTAATTCAAAGTATGTGGTAAATGATGACAAGAGACCCCGTAAAGACGGTCCCGGCGGAAATTAAATCTGTTTTTTAATGTAAAATCTCCCATATAATGCGGGAATTGATTACTCCCTGCATTATATGGGGGATTTTAAATTTCTTTTATTTTTGTACAATAGATGTGTCTTTTCATATTACCAAAGTCCCGACTGCACGTACAACCCACGCTGCAATCCATGCAATGGCGCACTGCTCCACCACGATTCCAACTGCCCATTTTGTGCCAAGCTCCCGTTTGACAGAAGATATTGCCGCAACACAAGGCGTATAAAGCAGACAGAATACCAGCAGCGAAGCAGCACCTAAAGGGGATAGGACAGCAAGCAGATTGTCAGTGGTTCCAAATAAAACTGAAATCGTGGATACTACGCTCTCCTTCGCCATAAATCCCGCAATCAGGGAAGTCACAATTCTCCATTCTCCAAAACCTAGTGGTGCAAATATTGGTGCCAGCATACCGGCCAAAACAGCCAAAATACTATCCCGAGATTCTGAAACAATATTCAGGTGCAAATCAAATGTCTGTAAAAACCATATAACAATGGCAGCAATGAAGATAACCGTAAATGCCCTCTGTAAAAAATCCTTTGCCTTATCCCACAAAAGCTGCCCTACATTTTTCGCTTGCGGCAGGCGGTAATTCGGCAGTTCCATGACAAAAGGAACTGCCTCACCCTTAAACAGCGTCTTACTCGTACATAGCGCAACAATAACTCCCACAGCAATTCCTAAAAAATACAATGCCACCATAATCAGACCGCCATGCTTTGGGAAAAATGCGGCTGTAAAAAATCCATAAATCGGCAGCTTTGCAGTACAACTCATAAATGGTGTCAAAAGAATGGTCATTTTCCTATCCCGCTCAGAGGGAAGTGTGCGGCTTGCCATAACCCCCGGCACCGTACAGCCAAAGCCAATTAACATAGGCACGATACTGCGCCCGGAAAGTCCTAATTTTCTAAACAGCTTATCCATCACAAAAGCAACCCGTGCCATATATCCGCTATCCTCTAATAGGGAAAGGAAGAAAAACAATGTAACAATAATTGGCAGAAAACTCAAAACACTTCCCACTCCATTAAAGATTCCGTTAATCACCAAATCATGCAGTACAGCATTAACATTCCACGCCATAAGTAACTTATCAGCAATTTCCGAGAACCATTCAATTCCGAATTCCAAAAGCTCCTGCAGCCATGCACCAATAACATTAAATGTCAAAAAGAACACCAATGCCATAATACCGATAAATGCAGGAATAGCCGTATATTTTCCTGTCAAAATCCTGTCAATTTTTCTGCTTCTCTCATGTTCCTTACTCTCACCGGGTTTTACAACGGTCTTGCCTACTAATTTATTGATAAATGTAAACCGCATATCTGCGATGGCAGCTGAACGGTCTAATCCACGTTCTTCCTCCATTTGGCATATTATATGCTCCATCATTTCCTTTTCGTTTTGGGAAAGCTTTAACACATCCATAACAAGTGTATCACCTTCCACAACCTTGGCAGCAGCAAACCGAACAGGAATCCCTGCTGCCAGGGCATGATCCTCAATTAAATGAACAATACCATGCAGGCAGCGATGTACAGCCCCTCCGTTATCATCCTTGTCACAAAAGTCAATCCGTTGTGGCTTCTCCTGATATTTTGCTATATGAAGGGCATGGCTGATCAATTCATCAATCCCCTCGTTTTTAGCTGCAGAAATCGGAACTACCGGAATTCCTAACATATACTCCAGTTCATTAATGCGGATTGCACCGCCATTCCCCCGCACTTCATCCATCATGTTAAGGGCTAAAACCATAGGAACATCCAATTCCATGAGCTGCATTGTGAGATACAGATTCCGTTCAATATTTGTGGCATCCACAATGTTTATGATACACTTCGGTTTTTCCTGTATAATAAATTCCCTTGTCACAATTTCTTCACTACTGTAGGGTGACATGGAATAGATTCCCGGCAAATCTGTTACCAAAGTGTTTGAACGCCCTCTTATAATACCGCTTTTCTTGTCCACCGTAACTCCCGGAAAATTACCTACATGCTGATTAGAGCCTGTCAACTGGTTAAACAGCGTAGTCTTCCCACAGTTCTGGTTTCCTGCCAGCGCAAAAGTTAATACAGTCCCTTTTGGCAGTGGATTTTCTGTTTCTTTCTCATGATACCTGCCCCCTTCACCAAGACCGGGGTGTTCCTTAATCCACTCATTTGGCAAATCTACTTTCCGTGGTATAGCCTTCTTCTTTTTTGCCTTTATTTCTGTTTCCGTCCGCTCTTCCTGCGATTCTCCCTCTGCACACTGTAAGGCAGAATCTCTTTTTTCCCTATTTTCCTGTAATATAACTTCGATTTGCTCTGCCTCGGCCAGACGCAATGTCAACTCGTAACCATGCAGTGACAGTTCCATCGGATCACCCATTGGTGCATATTTCATCAGTGTAACCTGTGCACCCGGAATCAGTCCCATATCCAGAAAATGCTGTCGCAGAGCACCCTCTCCTCCTACAACAGTTACTGTTGCAGTTTCCTTTAAGTTTAGTTCCTTCAGTGTCATAATTTTATTTTTCCATCTTCCAAAAAGCAGCAGAATATGGCGGTAATTCACTTCCACCACCAAAATCATGAGGCTTTCCCGTAATTAAATCTTCTGCCATACCGCATCCTGCATCAAAATGGGCTGTGTATGGCTGGTCAGAAGCATTAATTGCTACCAGCACCCGCTCACCATCACAGGCACGTTCAAAAATACACTGATGATTTGTAAGCACAATGTGACGATAATTTCCATAATTTAATGCCATGCTGTTTTTCTTTGCATTAGCAAGCTTTGCAATCCATTCTGCCAATTCTCCAAATTCCGGTTCGTCAAAACAGGCACGAAGTGCAGGGTCGCCCTCACTTTTATTCGCTTTAGCCCCCCACTCGCTTCCATAATAGACACAGGGAATTCCCGGCATGCCAAATGTCATGGCATAAATCAATGGCAGATGCTTTTCATTTGTCAAATTGCTGGCAATCCGGCTCACATCATGGTTATCCACAAAGCATAATAAATGTTTTCCTTTATATAATGTCCACTGCTCCGGTCCATACTGT
>JAIDHZ010000236.1 GCA_029052995.1 Lachnospiraceae bacterium
AGATAAAATCTATATGTAAAATTCTAGCTAATCACATATTTAAATGAGTAGCGGGAAATTAGGACTTTTGTGTTTTTGGTTGAGAAAATTCCCTGATTGTGGCATACTAATATAAAATGTGGAATGCGATTTCAAACATGTTTTCAGAAAGGGAACTGCTAAAGAGTGATAATACGCTGTTTGATGATTCAACTTATCCCTTCGCCGGTTCAGACCCGGTGATAAATTTAGGCATACGGTTTGGTATATTCGGAGCAGGGAAGGGCAGGCTTGCCATTTCCAACGTGATATTTGAGACATACCTTTACAATCATTTAATCATAAGGCGGATGCGGGAACGCTACAGAATCAGTGTGGAAACAAATGAAATAACCATATTAAAATATTACACAGAACCGGAGGCAGTATTTATGAGAATAGAACACATTGCAATGTATGTTAGTGATTTATGTGGGGCGAGAGACTTTTTTGTAAAGTATTTCGGTGCGGTATCTAATGAAGGCTATCATAATAAAAAGACGGATTTTAAATCTTTTTTTCTAAGCTTTGACGGTGGGGCAAGACTGGAAATAATGAACAAGCCGCAAATGACAGATATTAAAAAGGATTTGGCACAAAAGGGATATATTCATATTGCATTTAGTGTTGGGAGCAAAGAAAGAGTAGATACTCTTACAGAGCAATTAAAAGCGGACGGGTATGAGGTTGTAAGCGGGCCACGGACTACCGGTGACGGTTACTATGAAAGTTGTATTGTCGGATTAGAGGGAAACCAGATTGAAATAACGGTTTGAAGATATTTTGCTGCGAAGGAGGCAATGAATCCACTAATAGAAAAATGCGGAAATCTCTTGTATAATGCCTTATAACAGGTTATAATAATTTCCAGAAAATTAGATCATTTTTTCGGGGCGGGGTGAAAGTCCCCACCGGCGGTATTTGAATTTGAGCATATTTATAATAATCCGATTGCTGCTCATTTTGCACTCCCACAATCGTAGCAATCACTCGCATTTATGCACTATCGTGTTTTATATCATAAGCCCGCGAGCCGTAAGGCAGGAACCGGTGAGATTCCGGTGCCGACAGTATAGTCTGGATGGAAGAAAAAGAAAGACGGATTGTTTTACATCCGGTTATTTTGTATGTACGCCTTGAAGTAGATGTTACTTTGAGGCTTTTTTATTCCTGCCAGAAACAAGCCAAGCGAACATGATTCCTGCGAAGCAACGAGCCAAGTGCGAGCTTGCTCGCATTTGGCGACTGCTGCGAGGGTCAACAACCCCGCTGCTTGCAGCGGGGTTGTTGACTGCATGTCCATTTGAATTATATAGAAAAGGAGTGATACATTTGTTTACAGGAATTGTAGAGGAAATCGGAACAGTAGTGTCCATAAACCGGGGCGTGAAGTCCGCCGCTCTTACCCTTCAGGGGAAGATAATCCTTGAGGATATGCACATTGGGGATTCCATTGCGGTAAATGGCGTCTGCCTGACGGTTACCGGAAAGAATGCTGATACATTTACGGCCGATGTGATGGCGGAAACCCTGCGGCGTTCTTCACTGGGAAAGCTCACAAAGGGCAGTCAGGTCAACATGGAGCGTGCAATGGCGGCAAACGGGCGGTTTGGCGGGCATATTGTAAGCGGGCATATTGATGGAACCGGGGAAATTGAAAGCTTTGTCCGGGAGGACACGGCAGTGTGGGTGACCATTAGGACAACGCCTAAGATTTTGAAATACATTATTGAAAAGGGTTCCATTGCCATTGATGGCGTTTCCCTGACTGTGGCTTATGTGGATAACCGCTGCTTTAAGGTGTCGCTTATTCCCCATACGGCGGCAAACACCACACTGCTTTCAAAGAAAGCTGGGGACATGGTAAATCTGGAAAATGATATTGTAGGAAAATATATTGATAGGCTGCTGCATTTTGATGTTCAGGAGGATGTGAATGAAGATGACAAAGAAACGGTGCAGAAGGAGATTTCTGTGGATTTTCTTGCAGAGCATGGATTTATGTGAGAAGAGGATTGGACGGATGACAGCTTTGCATGATTTTTTATGTATGCCTTTTTGACCGGGTTGTAGAGAAATGGGAAAAGGAAAAACATGATAAGCGAACAAGGCAAATGATGGAGGAGCTGGAAAAATGATGATATACATATAAATGATATATGATATGACAAGAAACAGGAGGAATGAAATATGTCAGAATTTAATACAACTTTGGAATTAGCAGAGGATTTAAAGGCGGGAAAATGCATTGTCATCTTGGATGATGAGAACCGGGAGAATGAGGGGGATGTCATCTGTGCCGCAGAGTTTGCCACTACGGAAAACGTGAATTTTATGGCAGTCCATGCCAGAGGCTTAATCTGTATGCCGATGGATGAAAGCTATACGGACAGGCTCAACCTTCCCCAAATGTGCATTACCAATACGGATAACCACTGTACCGCATTTTCTGTGTCGGTGGACCATGTGGACACCACCACGGGAATTTCCGCCTATGAGCGGGGAATTACTGCCAGAAAATTTGTGGAGGAGGGCGCAAAGCCGGAGGATTTCCGCCGCCCCGGTCACATGTTTCCGTTAGAGGCGAGACCCGGCGGAGTCATTGAACGGCAGGGACACACCGAGGCAACGGTGGATTTCATGAAGCTTGCGGGGTTAAAGCCGGTGGGCCTTTGCTGTGAAATCATGCGGGAGGATGGCATGATGGCGAGAAAGGAGGATTTGATTGCTTTTGCAAAGCAGCATGGCTTGAAAATTGGAACGATTGCAGATTTGGTGCAGTACCGTAAAGAGCATGAGGTATTTGTGGAGTGTGTGGCAAAAGCGAAAATGCCCACCCGTTACGGGGAGTTTACCATTTATGGCTATATCAACAAGTTAAATGGGGAGCATCATGTGGCGCTCGTAAAAGGGGATATTACCGATGGCAGGCCGGTGCTTTGCAGGGTGCATTCCGAGTGCCTTACCGGGGATGCGTTAGGCTCGGCTCGCTGTGACTGTGGACAGCAGTATGATGCCGCAATGAAAATGATTGCTGAAGAAGGGAGAGGCGTACTTCTTTACATGAGGCAGGAGGGCCGGGGAATCGGACTGATTAATAAAATACGTGCTTATGAACTGCAGGACAAAGGTCGTGATACGGTGGAGGCGAATTTGGAGCTGGGATTCCCGGAGGATGCAAGGGATTACACTATTGGAAACCAGATTTTGGCGGATTTGGGCATTAAGCAAATGCGGCTGATGACCAACAATCCGCTAAAGATGTATGGCTTGGAGGGCTATGGCATTAGCATTGTGGAACGAGTGCCGATTGTCATGGAGCCGGGAAAGTATGATGCATTTTATTTAAAGACCAAACAGGAGAAGATGGGACATATTCTGAATTATAAGTAAATGGTTGGTGAAGTAAAAGAGATAGGGGATAGATATAATAAAGCAGTAAAGGCATTGTTATTTTGTCCGCAGATGTGGTAAGATAATAAAACAGTAAGAAATAATGATAAAGATGAATAGATATAGTACAATAAAAGTTATATAATAAAAGCATAGGAAGGAAGAAAAACATGAAAACATTAGAGGGAAAGTTAGTAGCAAATGACATGAAGATCGGCATTGTTGCCGCAAGGTTTAACGAGTTTATCGTCTCCAAGTTAATAGGGGGTGCCATGGACGGATTGCTC
>JAIDHZ010000237.1 GCA_029052995.1 Lachnospiraceae bacterium
ACAATGAACAGTCAAAGCAAAAAAATGGAGCTGCTCGGCAATGCGTCCATTCCAAAAGCACTTTTAGCAATGGGTATCCCAACAATGATTGGTATGTTGGTAAACGCTTTCTACAACCTTGTTGACGCTTATTTTGTCGGCGGATTAGGGGAGAGCCAAATGGGGGCAATTTCTATTGTCTATCCTCTTGGACAGGTCGTTATCGGTCTTGGTCTGCTGTTCGGCAACGGAGCCGCTTCCTATATTTCCAGATTGCTAGGTCGTGGGGATAAGGAAAATGCGAATAAAGTTGCAAGTACCGCATTATACAGCAGCGTATACATTGGAGCAGTCATCATTATTATCTCTATGGTGTTCCTGCACCCTATCTTGAAACTCTTAGGAGCAACTGACAGTATTTTGCCTTATGCCGCCACGTACGCAGGCATCTACATTGTTTCCTGCATTTTCAATGTGTTCAATGTCACCATGAATAATATCGTAACAAGCGAAGGTGCAGCAAAAACAACAATGTGTGCCTTACTCATGGGAGCAGTCCTCAATATCGCCTTAGACCCGCTGTTTATCTATGTATTTGACTTAGGCGTGGCAGGGGCAGCGATAGCAACGGCAATCTCTCAAGTGGTTTCAACCTGCGTTTATCTGACCTATATCTTACGGAAAAAAAGCGTATTCCATTTTAAGATTAAGGACTGCACATACACAAAGGAAATCATGTCTGAGATTTTCAAAATAGGCATTCCGACATTAGTATTCCAGATTTTAACAAGTGTGTCCATTTCCCTAATCAACAATGCCGCAGGCAGTTATGGAGATTCAGCTATTGCAGGCATGGGCGTTGTCACCCGCCTTATTTCTATGGGCAGTCTGTCCGTATTTGGATTCATCAAAGGCTTTCAGCCCATTGCGGGGTATAGCTTCGGAGCAAAAAAATTCGACCGCCTACGTGAAGCAATCAAGACTTCCATCCTTTGGTCTACGGTTTTCTGTGTAGTTTTCGGTCTGGTACTGGCTCTGTTCCCTGTGGGTATCGTTTCCCAGTTTACAAAGGGCGATACCGAGATGATTCGTATTGGAGCGGCATCTTTAAGGGCAAACGGCATTTCGATTATGCTCTTTGGATTTTATACCGTATATTCCTCCCTGTTACTGGCTTTAGGAAAAGGCAGAGAGGGATTTATCCTCGGAGCTTGCAGGCAGGGAATTTGTTTCGTCCCTGTTATCCTTCTCCTGCCTATGCTCTGGGGGCTTAACGGTATCCTATATGCGGGGCCGATTGCCGATGTGCTTTCCGCAGTCATAACGGTATTCATGGCGATACCGCTTCATAGAAAACTAAATGATATGCAGAAACAAGCTACTGCAATAAGCACGGACAACAACAGCTAAATATTTGTTCTTTCCAAAGACAGAGGCGATGATTTGTGAAGTATCTTTCGACTGTCTGCTTTCGCATCTGCTCGTACGAACAGATTCAATTTTACTCACTATATTTAGATAAAAAAGCGGTAACTCTGTGACAGGTTTACCGCTTTTTATGCTACCGTATGAATAACAGTTTTATTCAGAATATTTTAACATTAGACAGAAAGATGCCGCTTAGTCTTACTAATAGCTTTGATATAATAAATTAATAATTTCCAAGAACCACGCCCAATTAGATATAACACAACACCAGTGAGAATAGATAGAACAAATACAGCAAGAGGATTAGTGATTGTAGCAAAACCAATATAACTAGCATATGGAAATCCTAAGTTGACCAAAGAATCAATCAACTTTATCGCCCCTAAAATGGGGGTAATGATTGCACAGAAGATAAACACAGGTGCGACAATTCCAAGAGTGGGGATAACAAATAATCCGGAAAAACCAGCAAGACTATAAAAAGCGCATACAGCAAGAACTCTGTTCCAACTAAAATAGTTGTTTTGTGATATTAAATCACCAAGATAGGCTTTTGCCAATTCTTTAGGCTTTCCTAGTCTTTCAATAATTTCCTCGGCTGTCTTACCCTCACTTTGCAATTCCACCATTTCGCTCTTAATTTCCTTTACAATATCAATACGTTCGGAAACCGCCAAAGGTTTCAAGCACTTTTCAACCTGTTCTAAATACTCATTCAAAAATTTGTCCATTATTTTTTCCTCCTTTAATTCCTTCGATTGCTGCTAATAAATTGTTCCATTCCTCAGTCATAGCTGCCAAATACTCTTTGCCCTTATCTGTGATAGTGTAGTATTTTCTTGGTGGAAGTCCCTCTGATGTTTCCTGCCAAAATGAAGATAAAAAATCATCTTTCATTAGTCGCCTTAACAATGGATATATGGTACTTTCTTTTGCTGCTAAAATAGACCAGCTATCTAGCTCATTGATGATTTCATATCCGTAATGTGGCTTTTTGCTTATCATAAGCAAAATACAGAATTCAAGAGTTCCTCGTTTAATTTGAGATTTCCAATCATCTACATTCATTATATCGCCTCCTTGCAATACATCGTACCACACAGTACATCGCTTGTCAATAGTATATCAAAAAATTAATTTATTACTTTGGCATCACGCATCTTCTCCAATTTTTCCCTCTTTGCAAGGGACAATTCTCTCTGCTTGCCTATGCGTACATACTTCTTAGACATCTCATAAGTCTTGCTGACTTCCGTCCACCTCTTGATACGGAAAACATTAAATTTCCACAATACGGGAAATGATTACTTTTCCGTTATTTCAAACAATTCTTTCACAGGACTGTTAAATTTGTGGTAGAATTGAAATATCTGTTTTACCGTAATCCACCCTTACAACCCCTTGTGCCATTGTATTTATGCCCTCGTCTTTCTGTCAAAACCGTTATCGAACACTGCCGAATACGAACCTTCATTCCTCTCGACACATTTTTTACATTCTTTAATCCATAGCCATGCCCACTTTCCTGCTTATTGGTAACAAAATCACCATCGACCTGACAAGGTTCCTGATCACAGGGATTCATAATCGAAACTATCATCGTTGATTCTAGAAATTTTATGTATTTCATTTCCCAAATTGATATGTTATAGTAGTAGTGTTTATCAAAACTACTCTCTATATATAGCACTATAAATACAACAAGATGTCAAGGAAGAAGAAAAATATGCTATCCAAACCCGCCACAATGCTTTTAGGTCTTATTTATGAAAAACCGCTTAATGCATATGAAATAATAAAACTCTTAAACTACATGAATGTGAAATGGTGGTTTAATATCGCTGATTCGACAGTATATTCAACCTTAAAAATCCTTGAAAAATGAGAATTTATATTGTAAAAAATTGCGGAGTATAAAAACAGAGCCGATGATCTGTGAGGTATCTCACAAGTTCATCGGCTCTGCGTCTTTGCGTCTGGCTCTTTAATAACGAACATATTCATTTGTTGGACATTTATAAGAGTTTCCTGCCTGCACTTCGGACAATATAAAGGGAAATTTTCAAGTATTGTATCTTCACGCAATTTTAATCTCGTCTTGTTTCCGCATACGGGACATAATAACCATTTTTCCTGCTTCACGCTGATACCTCCTGTTGTTCCTTTTCCATATTTCTAAAAAAGCCCATTGCAGCCAGTCCTACAGCACATACAATTATGCCAGTTGGAATTAAACACAAATAAATCGCATTGCTAAAACTGTCATACAGAAAACCGTATACCATTTGTCCTATGGGCTGAACACACAATGTAATTGTAGATGTATAAGCCATTACTTTTCCGATTAAATGATTGGGCGTTCTCTGCTGTATACAGCACACCGCCTAACATCGGAGCGACTAAATAGGACAAAGAAGCTACTTGATTTACAACAGCATTTCCTTTCATAATATTGTCGCCTTGTAACATACTCGGAATACACGCCTGAACCGTTGGCGTTTCAAATGCGCCCAGAACAGAAAGTATGATAAGCAGCGTACTGATTACGACAAGTGAATTACTTTCAGCCAAAAATAATGCAGCACACAAAACGGATATGCCCGTTAATGCGTCTAATGCCACCATAATATTCCGCCTGTTCGCCCTGTCTGCAAGAATGCCGCCCAAAGGTGACAGAATAATGGTCGGTATTGTTGCGGCAGATAAAATCCCTGCAAATATGGCGGCTGAACCAGTTACTTCCAATACATACATGGACAAGGCAAGTTTCAATATGAAATTGCCAAACAAAGATGTTAGCTGCCCTAAAATAAGAAGTACAAAATTTTTAGTGAATAATTTTTGAGTCACGGCTGATTCCCTCCTTTTTCTGAAATATCATCAATAAATTTCTCTGTGAATGACACGATTTCATCATCAAAAAGCGGCAGTCCCATATGCTTTAACACTTCCATTACGAATTGGTATTTATGATGCAATTCCTCCTCTGTTGCAGGAAATACCGACGGCATAATCCAAAAGTTAATAAGCGGCAAAAGCTCGGAAAGTTCTTTTGCATATTCTGTCTTAATAGAGCCGTCATTTTGCCCCTCCTCCAACAGTTCCAACCATAACGGCGTCAGCACACGTCTGTTTTCTTCTATCGCTGCTGCTAAAATATGCGGGTCTTTTAGAATGGGGATTGCCTGCATATTTAGATGATTGCGTTCCTCATCTGATTGATTCAGTACAAGCAATAACCTAATTTTTTGCAATCCGTTTAAGTCATCCCTTTCCTTAATTGTATCAAAAGGATTGTTCTCAAAAAACATTTGATTCCCCAATGCGTGCATAACATCTTCTTTACTTTGAAAACAGCGGTAAAACATTCCCTTCGCCCCGCCTGCCATGTCCATAATATCGGAAATCGAAGTTTCCACATATCCTTTAGAAATAAACAGACTTTGTGCAGCATTTAGGATTTCCTTTCTCCATTCCTCTGGTGTCTTTTTTACAGGTCTAGCCAATTTTTAACGCACCTCCTTTGTTTTTAGTTATTGACTTCCAGTCAATAACTATTCTACTACTATTTTTGAATTTATGCAATAGACATTGAAACACTTTCATCATTCTTATGTTTAGCACTTGTAGTTGCTGTTCATAGAGATTGTATCCCGTTTAATGAGAATTTCTATCTCTGTAAAATGGACCAAGTTTTGGACTTTTAACCTATATTGCTGAAATGTTCGATATTTCCATTGACCCATACATATTTCCACCTTACATGTGCTAAACTTCTATTGTCCATTTGAACCGCCTCCTATTTTTGAGTTTGGCTTGCGACACCATTCTCATTGTAACATAGGAGGCTTTTTACTAGCAGCCTACACGCCCCTGCTTACTCCATTCTCCCCAGCATAGCTGGGGGATTGGGATTTTCATTAAATATTCCACCACAAGCATCGAGGCATCAAACTGAAATATCATCGTTCCATTGCATACATCCGCTTATTATGGTACACTGAAAACATACTAATAATGTAACGGCACATTTGTGCAGAAAGGGAGGGTTTTATGGATATTTTCACGACAGACAGGATAAGAAATGTTGTACTATTAGGTCATAGCGGATGCGGGAAAACAAGCCTTGTGGAAGCTATGGCATATCTTGCGAAGATGACGACACGTATGGGAAAGGTTACGGATGGCAACACCATAAGCGACTATGACAAGGAGGAGATAAAACGCCAGTTTTCCATCAGCACTTCAGTTGTTCCGATTATTTGGGATGATACAAAGATTAATATTTTAGATACTCCCGGAGCATTTGATTTTGTCGGAGAGGTAGAAGAAGCGGCAGCCGCCTCTGATGCTGCCATTATTGTAGTATCCGGTAAAAACGGTATTGAAGTCGGCACAAAGAAAGCATGGGAAATGTGCGAGAAATACAAATTACCACGCATGATATTCGTAACGAATATGGATAACGATAACGCAAGCTACAGGCAGGTGGTACAGGATTTACAGGATTTGTACGGTAAATGCATTGCACCGTTCCATCTTCCTGTGCGTGAAAACAAAGAATTTATCGGATATGTAAATGTACTACAGCAACGTGCAAAACGCTGGGTTTCCAATGGAGAAGTAGAAAAGATGGAAGTTCCGGAGTACTCTGCGGAAAACTTAGAGATATGCAGAACAGCACTGTTGGAAGCCGTTGCCGAGACAAATGAAGACTTTCTTGAACGCTATTTTAACGGTGATGAATTTTCAGAAAATGAAATCCGGCAGGCACTCCGCCTAAATGTGTCCGGCGGCAGTATTGTGCCTGTACTGATGGGTTCTAACACATTGGCACGGGGCATTTATACATTGATGGTTGATATTGTAAAATATCTGCCAAGCCCGGAAAAACGAAGCTGTTCAGGCATTAACACAAAAACAAACGAGATATTTAACGCAGACTACGATTTCTCAAAGCCAAAATCCGCTTATGTATGGAAAACCATTGCCGATCCATTCATTGGAAAATATTCCTTAATCAAAGTAAATTCAGGCGTATTAAAGACAGATGACGTTATGTACAACCATCACAAAGGCACCGAGGAAAAAATCGGAAAGCTTTACATACTGCGCGGCAATAAGCCAGAAGAAACGAAAGAGCTTCATGCCGGTGACATAGGCGCATTGGCAAAATTGGCATCTGTGACAACAACAGATTCCCTTTCAACACAAAAAAACCCCATTGCCTATATCCGTACCAGCATTTCCACCCCATATACATACAAAAGATACAGTGTGAAAAAGAAAGGAGATGACGATAAGGTTTCCCAGGCACTTCAGAAGTTAATGTCAGAAGACCTTACCCTTAAAGTTGAAAATGATGCGGCAAATGGACAGACACTGCTCTATGGGATGGGCGACCAGCATCTTGAAGTCGCAGCCTCAAAGCTTTTAGACAGATATAAAGTAGAAATTGAGCTGAAAAAGCCAAAGATTGCATTCCGTGAAACGATACTGAAAAAATCTGATGTTGAGTACAAATATAAGAAACAATCCGGAGGACACGGACAATACGGCCATGTAAAAATGACCTTCGAACCATCCGGAGATTTAGAATCACCATATGTATTTGAGCAATGCGTTGTCGGCGGAGCAGTACCAAAAAATTATTTCCCTGCTGTTGAGAAAGGAATACAGGATGCAGTGAAAAGCGGACCTTTAGCATCATACCCTGCCTACGGCGTAAAAGCTGTATTATATGACGGTTCATATCATACAGTTGATTCCTCCGAAATGGCATTTAAGGTTGCCGCTATTCAGGCATTTAAGAAGGGCTTCATGGAAGCTAAACCTATTTTGTTAGAGCCGATAGCATCAATAAAAATACTGGTACCTGACAAATATACAGGTGACATCATGGGTGATTTAAACAAACGACGCGGACGTATCCTTTGCATGAACCCGGAAGGTAACGGCTGCCAGGAAATTGTTGCTGATATTCCGTATATGGAGCTCTATGGCTACAATACTGATTTGCGCTCAATAACCGGTGGAAGTGGTACATACTCTTATTCATTTGCAAGATATGAGCAGGTTCCGTCTGATATACAGGAGAAAGAGGTTTTAGCAAGAGCTTCCAAATCAGATAATGATGAGTTCTGATTACTGGTACTCCGTCTTTGTAATAACTCACTTCCTTCAATATCAGGATTGTGTTATTATTTTATGAAATAATACAAGATTTGGCAGTACTTTTAGTATATAATCTAAAAATAGTAATTATTTTTGTTAATCACATGTAACAGGCTATAGGCATGCGCTGCCCCAACATTTATCGGATTGGTATGCAGGCATGTCTGCTTAGCTGATTATTTGCAGGAATTAAGGACAGGACTAACAGAAAGGAGAACTTATCATGATTAAAAAGTATAGTTACGGAACACCATTCCAGACAGACACTATCATAACACCTTTGGAAACTTCTGCAAGCACAGTAGAATTCGGCTCCATTTTATTATCTGAGGGATTTCAATTTACCTATAAGATGGCGGACAATGACATTGTCTATGGTCTTGGCGAAGCAAACCGTGGAATTAACAAACGAGGATTTATATATGACAACGACTGTTTTGACAACCCACACCAAACCGAAGAACAACGTTCCTTTTATGCAGCGCATAATTTTATTATTATAGATGGCACTGAACACTTTGGCATGTATTTTGACTATCCCGGAAAGATAACTTTTGATATTGGCTACACTCTACAGGATACCCTTACTGTATCCTGTGAAAATGCAGACCTTAATTTATACGTAATTACCGGTGATACTTCCTATGACATTGTTAAACAGTTCCGCAAAATTATTGGACGTTCCTACATTCCACCAAAATATGCCTTTGGTTTTGGACAAAGCCGCTGGGGGTACAAAGCCCGGCAGGATTTTGAAAATGTAGTAACAAACTACCGTGAAAACCACATTCCTATTGATATGCTATATATGGATATTGACTATATGGATTCCTTCAAGGATTTCACTGTAAATGAAGACGAGTTCTCCGATTTCGAGGGCATGGTTAATGATATGCAGAAAAAACATATTCATTTAATTCCTATAATTGATGCAGGTGTGAAGATTGAAGACAGCTACGACATTTATGAAGAGGGTAAGGAGAATTCCTATTTTTGCAAACGGGAAGACGGAACAGACTTTGAAGCTGCTGTATGGCCGGGACTTACCCACTTTCCGGATGTGTTAAATCCTGATGCCCGGGCATGGTTTGGGAGTAAATATGAACGGCTTATTTCCAAAGGAATTGATGGTTTTTGGAATGACATGTGCGAGCCTGCTATCTTCTATACTCCGGAGGGCGTAGCAGAATACAAGAACTATCTGAAAAATGATTTGCTCACCTCAGAAACATTTCCGAATTTTGATGCCCGCACAAAAGCAGAAGGACTTGCCAACAGCCCAGAGGATTACAAGCGGTTTTACCATAATATTAATGGGAAAATGGTACGCCATGACAAGGTACACAATCTGTATGGCATGAACATGACAAGGGCTGCCTTTGAGGGTCTGGAAAAGCTTGAACCAAATAAACGTTTTCTGCTCTTTTCCCGTTCCTCATTTATTGGCGCTCACCGCTATGGCGGCGTATGGACCGGAGATAACTGCTCATGGTGGTCACACCTTCTGTTAAACATAAAAATGATGCCATCCCTTAACATGTGCGGTTTTCTTTATGCCGGTGCTGACATAGGAGGGTTTGGCAGCAACACCACAAGGGATTTACTGCTGCGATGGCTTGCATTTGGTGTTTTCACACCACTTATGCGTAATCATTCCGCTATTGGCACAAGAAACCAGGAATGTTACTCTTTCGAACACATAGAGGATTTCCGTCATGTAGTCGGTGTACGTTACCGTCTGCTTCCATACATCTACAGTGAGTTTATGAAGGCTGCTATTTCCGATGATATGTACTGTAAACCACTTGCTTTTGAGTATTCGGATGATAATATGTGCCGACAGGTGGAAGACCAGCTCATGATTGGTAATGAAATTATGATTACACCGGTATATACACAAAATACCTCCGGTCGCTATGTTTATCTTCCTGAAGAAATGAAATTTATAAAATTCATGCCCAATGGAACGATTTCTGAAACGGTTTTAGATAAGGGGCATCACTATATTGAAGTACAATTAAATGAAGTACCGCTCTTTATACGCAGGAATAAATGTATTCCTATAGTAAATGCAGCTGAATGTGTTGATGACATCGACATATCAAGTATGAAAATGATTGGCTATACAGATGCGGATTACGATTTATATGACGATGATGGTATAAGTATAATTAGATAATAAACATATAAAACGGATGCCTTTAAAAGAGACATCCGTTTTTTCGTTTTTAATTTTAATAGAATTTTTCCAAATGTCATGCTTATCAAAAGTAAAATCACCATATTTGACAGCAATAAAAATAACAATTTCTATATATCAACATCCGCACTATAATCAATGCCTTCTATCTTAAATCCAAACATATTGTAAAAATCATTCCAATAACCATCCGTATCTGCAAGCCCCATCAAAGTATCAGAATTAATCTGTTCCCATATGTCCATGACTTCCTTTTGCACATCTTCCCGCATTTCCCAGTCATCCAGATGAATCATACCATCCTTGTCCAAAAGAATACCATTTTCTCCAAACACTTTATCACTATAAAGTCGGTACATCTGCTCAATACAGCCTTCATGGATATTTTTATCTTTCATCACCTTATAAAGAACCGAAAGATATAATGGCACAACCGGAATGGCAGAACTTGCCTGGGTTACCAGTGCCTTATTCACAGATACAAATGCTTTTATTCCTTTATCTTCATACTTTCTGGTTATTTCTGCTGCACTTTTTGTCAAATGTGCTTTTGCATGTCCTATGGTTCCCTCGTGGTAAATCGGATAAGTAAGTCTGGGACCAATATAAGAATAGGCAAATGTCAAAGCATTATCCTCTAACACATCTGCTGCCACCAATGCATCCATCCAGTCCATCCAGTCTTCACCGCCCATAACGGTAACTGTATTTGCAATCTCCTCTTCCGTTGCTGCCTGAATTGTAGCATCACCAATTGTATTATCCCGTAAATTCCAGTTCTTTTGTGTAAAAGATTCACCTGTTGTCTTAAGTACAGACGAAACTACATTACCATCCTGCATAGTGCGTCTGGGGGCTGCCAGGGAATAAATGACCATATCTGCCTTTCCCCAGTCCTTTTTAATCAAAGAAATAACCTCTTCCTTAATCTCTTTTGAAAAAGCATCGCCATTTATAGATTTTGTATAAATGCCTGCAGCCGCAGCTTCTTTGTCAAATGCCCTTGTATTATAATACCCGGGTGTAGCAGTCCTCTTTCCGCTGGCCTCTTTTTCAAACATAACACCAATCGTAGCTGCTCCCATGCCAAATGCAGCTGTAATTCTGGAAGCAAGACCATACCCTGTGGAAGCTCCCAATACCAGTACCTTTTTAGCGCCTTTCATATTTCCCTGGGATTTTACATATTCTATCTGTTTTTTGACATTTGCCTCACAGCCTGTCGGATGTGCCGTAGTACAAATAAATCCTTTTACCTTTGGTTCTACTACCATTTTATACCTCCTCGAATCATCATAAATAATAAGCCTTGCGGCTTGGTCAAGGGCTGTCGCCCTTGCGAGCAAGTGAATCTATGTACATTATATCATAACTCCGCAGTGCACCTCGCCTATGTGTATTATATCACAGTTTACATATATCCACCAGTGTTAAATGCTCTTTGTCTGCCTTCTCTAATGAAGTCAAAAGTGCATTTGCAGTATCTAAACTGGTAAGCACCGTAACCCCTGTCTCAATGGCATGACGACGGATAATAAAGCCATCCCTGCTCTTCTCAATTCCCTGTGCAGGTGTATCTATAACAAGGTCGATTTCATGACTTAAAATTAAGTCAAGCAGGTTCGGTGACTCCCGTTCTACCTTATTAATATATTTTGCCGGTACACCATTTTCATTTAGCACCCTGCAGGTCCTTCTTGTAGAATAAATTTCATAGCCCAGGGCTGCAAACCTTTTACCAATTCCTACTGCATCAAGCTTATCAGAATCCTTTACGGTAAGTACCATTTTCTTATATTTAGGAATGTCAACCCCATTTCCCAGAAACGCCTTATACAGTGCCTCATTAAAATCCTTTGCAATTCCCAGGCACTCCCCGGTTGACTTCATTTCAGGACCTAAACTAATCTCCGCACCACGAAGCTTCTCAAATGAAAATACCGGCATCTTAACTGCAAAATATTCACTCTCCGGCTGTAATCCCGGTTCATATCCCAAATCCTTAATCTTCTCACCAATAATCACCTTAGAAGCAAGGTCAACAATCGGAATGCCCGTCACCTTACTAATATATGGCACAGTCCGGGAAGAACGTGGATTTACCTCAATTACATATACCTCATCCTGATACACAATAAACTGAATGTTAATCAAACCAATTACATGAAGGCTTTTCGCAAGCTTTCTGGTATAATCCTCCAATACGCGTTTAATCTTATCGGAAATGCTTCTTGCAGGATATACGGAAATGCTGTCACCAGAATGAATTCCCGCACGCTCCACATGCTCCATAATACCGGGAATCAGAATATCCTCCCCGTCACATACAGCATCCACCTCAACCTCTTTGCCCATCAGGTACTTGTCCACTAGAATCGGGTGCTCCTGCACAGTACGATTAATAATCTGCATAAACTCTACAATATCTTTATCATTTATGGCAATCTGCATGCCCTGTCCGCCTAATACATAGGAAGGACGAACCAGAACCGGATAACCCAGCTCATTCGCAGCGGCAAGTGCCTCCTCACAGGTAAACACTGTCTTTCCTGCAGGTCTTGGAATGCAGCATTGCTCTAAGATTTCGTCAAACAGCTCCCTATCCTCTGCCGCATCTACATTTTCTGCTGAAGTGCCAAGAATTGGCACGCCCATTTTCAGCAAATGCTCTGTAAGCTTGATTGCTGTCTGACCGCCAAACTGTACAACTGCGCCGTCCGGCTTTTCCAAATTGACAATAGCCTCCACATCCTCGGCAGTCAGTGGTTCAAAATAAAGCTTATCCGCAATATCAAAATCCGTACTCACCGTCTCCGGATTATTATTGACAATAATCGTTTCATAACCGCTCTCAGAAAGTGCCCATGTGCTGTGCACAGAACAGTAATCAAATTCAATCCCCTGCCCTATCCTAATTGGTCCCGAACCCAATACCATAATCTTTTTCCTAGTCCGGATTGCATCCACCTCATTTTCCCCATCATAGCAGGAATAATAATATGGTGTACTTGCTTCAAACTCCGCCGCACAGGTATCCACCATTTTATAAGCAGGATGAATATCATATGAAAAACGCAGTTCATGTATTTCCTCTTCTGTCTTTCCGGTAATAAATGCAATTACCTTATCAGGAAATTCCAGACGTTTTGCTTCACTCATCAGCTCTTTTGTAAGTTTTTCCTTCTTTAGCCGCTCTTCCATTTTTACAATATTAGAAATCTTATCAAGAAACCATACATCTATCTTGGTAATTTCATGAATCTCTTTATAATCGATTCCCCGTCGGATTGCTTCTGCCACCACAAAAATACGTCGGTCATCCACGTTGTGAAGTTCTTCATGAATTTCCTCAACTGAACGCTGATTTAAATCCTCATAAAACAGGCTGTCTACATGCTGTTCCAACGAACGTAATGCTTTCATTAATGCGCCTTCAAAATTGGTACAGATACTCATAACCTCACCGGTTGCTTTCATCTGTGTTGTCAGATTACGACTTGCCATAATAAATTTGTCAAATGGAAGCCTCGGAATCTTTACAACGCAGTAATCAAGTGCTGGCTCAAAACTTGCATAAGTCTTACCTGTCACTGCATTTTTTATCTCATCTAAATGATATCCAAGTGCAATTTTTGCAGACACCTTTGCGATTGGATATCCGGTTGCCTTAGATGCCAATGCAGAAGAACGGCTCACACGGGGATTTACCTCAATAACACAATATTCAAAGGATGTTGGATTTAAGGCAAACTGTACATTACATCCTCCTGTAATTTTTAACTCTGAAATAATATTAAGGGCAGAGCTTCGAAGCATCTGGTATTCCTTATCTGCCAAGGTCTGTGAGGGGGCAACTACAATGGAATCACCGGTATGAACTCCTACCGGATCAAGATTCTCCATGTTACAGACACAAATACCGGTGCCGTTTGCATCCCGCATTACCTCGTATTCAATCTCCTTCCATCCTGCAATACAACGTTCCACCAAAACCTGACCTACCCTGGAAAGGCGGAGACCATTTTCCAAAATCTCTTTAAATTCCTCCTCATTCGCTGCAATACCTCCTCCTGATCCACCCAGAGTATATGCAGGTCTAAGTACTGCGGGATAACCGATTTCCTTTACAAATTCCAAACCATCCGTAACTGTGGTAACAACCTTAGAGGGCGCAATCGGCTCACCAATTTTTTCCATCGTCTTCTTAAACTCATCACGATCCTCAGCCTTCTTAATCGTCTTAGAGGATGTACCAATCAAACGCACATTATACTGACGTAAAAAACCGGATTCTTCAAGTTCCATAGCAATATTAAGAGCTGCCTGTCCTCCAAGGGTTGGCAAAATACTGTCCGGTTTTTCCTGCATGATTACCTTTTTTACAATTTCCGGTGTCAATGGCTCAATATATACCTGATCAGCAATATTTTTATCCGTCATAATGGTTGCAGGATTTGAGTTAATCAATATAACATAAATCCCCTCCTCCTTTAATGCACGGCAGGCCTGTGTTCCTGCATAATCAAATTCTGCCGCCTGACCAATTACAATCGGACCGGAACCAATTACAACTACTTTCTTTATATTTTGATTCTTTGGCATTATTTAGACACCTCCATCATATTTATAAATTCGTCAAATAAATAATTCGTATCAAGAGGTCCCGCACATGCCTCTGGATGAAACTGTACTGTCTGTACATTCTTTCCCAAATAATGCACACCCTCCACAGTTCCGTCATTAACATTGACAAAACTTACCTCTGCTATGTCACGGTCAATTGTCGCTTCCTTTACCACATACCCATGATTTTGTGTGGAGATGTACACTTTACCAGTCTTTAAATCCTTTACCGGATGATTGGCGCCCCGATGACCATATTTCATTTTCTCTGTGTCTGCACCGTTAGCAAGTGCCAACAGCTGATGTCCCAGGCAAATAGCAAAAATGGGAATCTTTGTGGCAAATAACTTCTTAATTTCCTCTATTACCGCCACATTGGTTTTAGGATCCCCCGGGCCATTAGTTAACATAATACCATCCGGTTTACTGTCAATAATGACTTCAGCCTTCGTAAATGAGGGATATACCGTTACATCACAGTCACGGTTTGTAAGCTCCCTGATAATATTCTTCTTTGCGCCAAGGTCAATGACCGCAACCCTATAATTACTTCCCTTGTAATGTTCAACCTCTTTACATGTAGTAAGCCTTACCACATCTCCAATCTCATATTTCTTAAGACGTGCAATTACATTATCCATATTATAATGTTCATCGGTAGTAATCAGACCGCGCATTGTTCCTTTTTCACGGAGAATTTTTGTGATTGCCCTGGTGTCCACTCCCTCGATACCGGTAATGTGGTTTTGAATAAGAAAATCCACCAGTGCCTCCTGATTTCTGAAATTACTTGGAACCTTGGCAATCTCTCTGGTAATAAATCCAGACTGCCATGGCTTATTGGCCTCCATATCTTCATAACAGATGCCGTAATTTCCTATCAATGGATAAGTCATACATACTGCCTGTCCCGCATAAGAGGGGTCAGTCAGAACTTCGAGATATCCCGTCATAGACGTATTAAATACAATTTCGCTAATAATTTCTTCTGTGCAGCCAACACTTTTTCCTTCAAAAATGTGTCCGTCCTCCAGGATCAGAAATGCTTTCATAAGTACCTTCCTTTCCGTTTTTGCTCAAAAAAAAAACCACTAATGAAACCTAAACTCCTTTGTTCAGGCAGGGCTTTTTTAAATATTAACTCTATTCATAATTATTCAATACCACTGTATTTAAATGCATACAATGGCATTTCTACTGAATAATTATTCAAATTGTAGTGATTCTAACATATTTTACCCTCTTTTACAACCCTTTTCAGACATTTTACTCAAATTTTCAAAATTTTTTTCTGATTTTCCTTTGCGCCTCCTCTTCTTTGCTATAAACACAGCCGCAAAAATCCTGCCGGTATAAATGATACTGCTCCGACAATTCAATGGAACGCTTGTATCCATTTCTTTTTTTGAAATCTGCATAGAGATAACGCACATCATACTGCTTTCCCAAAGCTTCACCGATTTCATTTATCCATTCCGCATTCTTGTGGGGACTGATGGACAGGGTTGTGGTAAAATAATCAAACCCCTTTTCCCTGGCAGTCTGTGCCGCATATGCAAGACGCAGTTCATAGCATGCATAACACCGCCTGCTTTTTTCTCCCAAATCCTCTAATCCCTTCACTGCATCAAAATACTCCTTCGGATCATACCTGCCTTCCAAAAATTCAACCGGATTTACCAATGGCATCTCTTTAATCAGGCGTTTTAATTCTTCCACTCTTTTACTATATTCCGACTTTTCTGAAATATTAGGGTTATAATATAAAATTGTAATCGCAAAATGTTTTGCCAGATATTCAAGAACATAGCTTGAACAGGGAGCACAGCAGGCGTGAAGCAACAGTTCCGGAAGCTTACCGCTTAATAATTTTTCTGCTTCAATCCCACTAAGGATTTTGTCTAATTTTAGCTGATAATTGCAATTTACACTCATTTTATCCTCCTTTTTATCTATTTTTGACAAACAAAAATACTATATTGTATCTCCAAAAATAGATTTTTATATATTTTTAACAATTGACTTTGTTAAGTTTTAACAATATACTATTATTAGAGAAACATATATGCAATTATGTACAACTTTTAACAGTTTGTCAATTCCATATTAACAGGAGGTGTCTCATATGACAGTTGAACAGGCAATCAAAAAATTCAAGCTTGAACCACTGAATCTTGCTGCTGCAAAGGCAAAAGCAAAAGAGCTTAATGTGGATGAAGTTTTATACATGAATGTTCAGAAAAATAAATACGCTTACATTGTAAAAGATGGTGCCAGAGGATATATTTTGTATCAGGACGAGATAAGTTTCTATACCAAAATGTATAAAGGTCTTAAGATGACTCAATTAGAACCATAATTGATATTTATTTTATTTATATAAGATCAGCCTTTATGCCTCATTTGGCGCTTTCTATGGCTGATCTTTATTTCAGTAACTCTCCTTCCATTCTCTTCCAGCATAACTCTTATTTTTTAGCTTATACTAGTATTACTCTTTACTATTTACAAAAAGTTATATATTTTTATTCAAAGGAAGCCATTTATGAAAGAAGAACAATTACAAACAAAACAGCAAACCTTTTTCAAATATTTGTTTTTATTTCTTGTGGGCGGTTTCTCATATTTCTATATTGAGATACTTTTTCGTGGATATTCTCACTTTTCCATGATTATATGCGGCGGATTAGCATTTATTTTTTGCGGATTAATTAACCAGCTCACTCACTTCCGTATTTCCTTAATTTCACAAATGATTATTTCCATGTTCATTATTACAGGACTGGATTTTATAACCGGGTTAA
>JAIDHZ010000238.1 GCA_029052995.1 Lachnospiraceae bacterium
CACCTGAATAAAAAAATGATATTATCCATATGGGCAGGGCACTTACTTTAATAAAGAAAGAACTTTAATAAATTGTTTAACAAAGCTGGAATTGTTTTGTATATTGGATTGAGTAAACAGCCCTGCTGCAGCTGACAAATGGACATGCAAGCATGTCCGCCTGACTCGTTGCTCGCAGGAATAAAAAAGGATTGAAAAGACAGGGAGATTAAGATGCGAATACTGGTAATAAGTGATTCCCATGGAAAAAATGATGATGTGAAACAGGTAATTGAACAGGTGGGTGAGATTGATATGTTCATTCATTTGGGTGATATTGAGCGTGGTCCCGACTATATTAAAGGTCTTGCAGAATGTGAGACCCATATGATTGCCGGTAACAATGATTATGATATTGACCTGCCGGCTAATGATTCATTTATGATTGCAGATAAGAAGGTTTTTATTACACATGGACACATGTTTTATGTGGGCTATGGTGTGGAGCAGTTGCGCCAGTATGCATTGGATAATGGATATGATATTGTGATGTATGGACATACCCATGTGCCTTTTTTGGATATTGGAAAGGATGTGACAATCTTAAATCCGGGAAGTATATCTTATCCTAGACAGGACGGAAGAAAACACACATTTATGATAATTGAGGTAGATAGTAAGGGTGAGTTTCATTATTCACATGGACTTTTAAAATCTTCACTGCGGGATATGTATGAAAGTTTTTTTTAGGGTTGCGGAGGTGCTTAGGAACTGCTAAGAAATAACTTTTAATATTGCTTGTCTTTTTCTACGATAGCACTACTCAAAAATCAGTTACATAGCCCGCTATGCGCCTGATTTTTGAGCAGCACTCTCGAAGAAAAATCCTGCGCACTATTTAAAAATTATTTCTGAACAGTTCCATAAGGGGAATTTTTAAAAGGGTAATTAGGGTGTTTATGGATATGATTTAGAAGATTACAGGTATTTGACCCTTGCGGCAGTCGCTAAGGTCATGCAAGCATGACTTTGGCTCGTTGCTTGCGGAAATAAACATTTTGTGAAAAAGGATATAATGACATGAAAAAAGGTGAGGTTTGCGAAGGTAAAGTAGAAAGATATGTTTTCCCTAACAAAGGATATGTGACAATAGAAAACAGGGAGATATGTATAAAGGGCGTCCTGCCGGGACAAAGAGTGCGTTTTGTGATTAAAAAACTTAGAAAAAATGCCGGTGAGGGAAGGCTTTTGGAGGTGGTGGAGTCATCTGATATTGAGGATGTAACACCGGAATGCCCGCATTTCGGGGCTTGTGGTGGATGTACTTACCAGACTATGAGCTACGAAAATCAGCTGGCTCTGAAGGAAGAGCAGGTGAAATGTTTACTGGCACCATTTATGACTGACAAAGCAGTATGGGAAGGAATCAAAGGGAGCCCTTTAAGAGAAGCGTACCGGAATAAAATGGAGTTTTCCTTTGGAGATGAATATAAGGACGGACCACTTGCGCTTGGCATGCACAAAAAGGGAAGTTTTCACGATATTGTTACGGTGGATCATTGCATGATTGTTGATTCAGATTATAATCACATTTTGCGGGCGGTCCTTAGTTTTTATGCAGAAAAACAGATTCCGTTTTATAAGAAAATGCAGCATGTGGGAGTACTGAGACATTTGGTGGTGCGTCAGGTGATGTGCAGTAAGGACATACTGGTAAATCTTGTGACCACAACCCAAAGCAGGGACGGAAGGCAGACAGAAAACGGGGAGATACTCCATTTAGAGGATGATGAACTTAGTGAAAGCTTATGTTTGGAAGAGCTTAAAGATGTGCTTTTGGCATTGCCACTGCATGGTAAGATTGTGGGCATTTTGCATACTCATAACGACAGTCTGTCAGATGCAGTGATTCCGGAAAAGGTTGTGAAAATATACGGGCAGGATTATCTGTATGAGAAGATTTTGGGATTGACATTTAAGATTTCACCATTTTCATTTTTTCAGACCAATTCTCTGAGTGCAGAGGTGCTTTATGAAACTGTGCGTGCGTATGTGGGAGAGACAAAGGATAAGATGATTTTCGATTTGTACAGTGGAACCGGAACCATTGCCCAAATGTTAGCACCTATTGCGAAAAAGGTAATCGGTGTGGAGATTGTGGAGGAAGCCGTGGAAGCGGCAAAGGAAAATGCTGATCTTAATCAATTGACAAATTGTCAGTTTATTGCCGGGGATGTGTTAAAGGTAATTGATGAGATACAGGAAAAGCCGGATATCATTGTTTTGGATCCGCCAAGGGATGGGTGTAATCCGAAGGCGCTTGAGAAAATTATTGATTATGGGGTAGAGGAAATTGTGTATATTTCCTGCAAGCCTACGAGTTTGGCCAGGGATTTGGAGATGTTTGAAGCGCGGGGATATTATGTAAAAAGGGCGTGTGCGGTTGATCAGTTTGTGGGGACGGTGCATGTGGAGACGGTTGTAATGCTTTCCCACAAAAAACCTGATAGCGTAATCAACGTAAAAGTGGAGTTTGGCGAGGGTGAGGGCAAAGTGCCGCTTGATAATATCGCTAAGAGAGCCGCAGCATACAAGCCGAAAGAGGGGATTACTTACAAAATGATTAAGGAGTACATAGAAGCGAAATACGGCTTCAAGGTACATACCGCATATATCGCAGAGGTTAAGAGAGATTTAGGATTGCCGATGTATGATGCTCCGAATGCGGTAGAGGAATTGAAACATGCTAGGAATCATCCGACAGCGGAGAAAGTGAAAGCTATAAGGGATGCGTTGAATCATTTTGGATTGTGTATATAGCCATTTATCTAGGCTAGTGTTAAAAGTTGAACTGATTCTGTGTAATTATAGAGTAGTCAAAGGAGAAAATATGGAATATTCAGTTGTTAATGTAAAGGAAAAACCAGACAAGGCACCAGAAAAATTTTGTGTGTATTTAATCAATGAAGAGGAGTATATATTTTGTCCAATAAGAAATAGGTTATATAAGGCCAAACCAGAGGAAAAAGTTCGTCAGTGGTGGATTTATAGACTTAAAGAGGTATATGGTTATAGCTTTTCCCAAATAGAAGTGGAAGTTAAAGTTCGAGTTGGATCAACAGAGGCAAAAAAAAGAGCCGATATTGTTGTATATAAGGATGAAAAAAAGAAAATTCCTAGAATATTCATTGAGGTAAAGAAACCTGAAAGAAAAGACGGCATAGAACAACTTAAAGTTTATCAAAATGCTACAGGATGTAGGTTGGGATTGTGGAGCAATGGAATGCCACCACATGTATATTTATTGAGAATGGAACCAAAAGATGGAGAAGAAGAGGCAACATGGCGTGAGTTGCGAAATATACCAGGAAAAAATGAAAAATTAGCAGATGTTGATTGTCCAATTACTAGAAAAGAATTAGAATCGTTAACAGACTTTTTATCTATTGTAAGAGATTGTGAGGATCATATTAAAGCCCATGAGGGAACGAATGCTTTTGATGAAATATTTAAATTAATAATCACCAAATTATATGATGAAAAAGCTAATTTAAAAAATGATGATTCCTCAGCACAGTTTAGAGTTGGTATATTTGAAGCTCAGGAAGATGTACGTAAACGAATTGATAAATTATTTGAGCATGCCAAGATTCGTTGGAAGGGGGTATTTCAAGATAATGAAGTCATCCAATTAACAGATGAAAGTCTAGCATACTGTGTTTCGGCACTACAAAGGGCATATTTATTGAAATCACCAGCAGATATTTTAGGGGCAGCTTTTGAGGTGATGGTTAATCCAGACATGAAAGGTGACAAAGGACAATATTTTACACCAAGACATGTTGTAAAAATGTGTATTGATGTTTTGAAGCCACAAGATGGAGAAAGTGTTTTTGACCCAGCATGTGGAAGTGGTGGTTTTTTAATAGGTGCAATGGATTATGTATACAAGCAAATAGAAAGAGAACGAGATAATGAGAATGAGATAATTGAAAATAAGAAGGATTATGCTTCAGAATATGTTTATGGTATGGACTATGATCGAACTATAGCAAAAGTAGCAAAAGCTTATATGTTAATTTGGGGGGATGGAAGATCTAATATTGTGGCATGTGATAGTCTAAACGCAACGGCTTGGGATATGGATACATTAGCTAAATTTACAATTGGAAGTGGAACAGAGATGAAACTTCGTCAATTTGATATAATTGCGACAAATCCACCGTTTGCAGGAGATATAGCAACGGATGATACATTGTCTCAATATGAATTAGCATTTAAAGGGGATAAAAATGGACATAGAAAAAGACAGAATAAAATGGCTAAAGAAAAACTTTTTATTGAAAGATGTATCAATATGCTAACACCTGGTGGAAGAATGGCCATTGTGTTGCCGCGTGGTATATTAAAGAATTATTCAGATGAAAATGTTAGAAGATATATAATGCGTAATGCAAAGATATTGGGGGTTGTTGGATTGGGAGGTAATATGTTTAAACCTTTTACAAATACAAAAACCTTAGTGATGTTTTTACAAAAACGAATGGTTCCTCTTTTAGAAGATAGCGAAATAGATCTAATGGATGAAATCTGTAAAACAGCTTTTTGTGTTACTGAAAAACCAGGGAAAGATAGAACGGGTAAAATGATAGTTGATAAAGACGGTGAGATTATTTCTGATTTAGATGAAATTGCTGAATTTTTAAGCGACAATATTACGTTTATGACTAACGAAGAGTTGATTGAGGAACATGAAAAGACTAAAAATGTCAAAAGCATAAGGAGTGAAGAATAATGGCATTAATGATTGTTAGGCCGCAAAAGGATACAATTCTTAAGTTGGCAGAAGCGGAAAAAGGGTTATATGATGTAAACCATATATATGAGCCAGAGTTTCATCAGAGCGTATATGTAGACGCATGCAATGAAACAATGAAAATTTCAGGAGCTTTTCAAGTTGGAGACCTAAAGTTATTGGATAAGCCAATCGAACGAGGAATGCAGCCTAAGTATATAGATGATGATAATGATCCAGAGTCATTGCTTTTTGAAGGAATGGTATTAAATGATGGAATGCGGTTGGAAAATGATGATAATGCAAATGTGTGTGCTTTAAAGTCTAATTGCATTCGAAGTGGATATATTGATACCAGTTTAGCCAGATCAGTTAGTAGAGAGTTTTACGAAAAGAACAAGAAAAAAGCAGGGGTTCAAAAAAATGATATATTAATCAATTCCACAGGAGATGGAACAATTGGAAGAGTAGCTGTCTATAATTATGATTTTCCAGCAGTAGTTGATGGACATATTACGATTGTACGTTATAAAAATTATAAGCTAGCTTGGTATATTGCAGCATTTCTGATGACTAAACCTGGCCAGAATCAAATATATAGATATATAAATGGTTCAAGTGGGCAGGTAGAAATATATCCTCAAGATATTGCAAGAATATGGATTAAGCCAGCTGATGAAGCACACATAAAAAATGTTTATAATACATTTCATGATGCGTGTGAGAAGCATGACCAATTTTATAGGGATTTAAAAGCTGCTTTGAACAATGTGTAGATTGTTATAAGACATATTTTGTGGGAAAAGGTAGGCACGAGCGGTATTGGTACTGTATAAAAATTGCATGTATTTCCATAATTTTGTGGGGATATGTTCTAATTTGGTACTCATGTGGAGACTATTGTGTTGATACAGAAGAAAAACTCATAGAAGTCCTTTGTTTTAGGCAGTTTTTCAGGTGTTTTTTATTTGTAGAAGATGAGGCAGGAAATCGGAATAAGAGGATGGTATTTAGGGAGAATTTAGATCTTGCGAAGAAAGTGCAGGCCGTATTAGAATATTTGGTAAATCAAGGTTCTCAGATTGCTTTTTTTGTAAGAGAGGGGATATGATTGGAAAGGAGTGGGAATATGACAGATAATGAAAAAGATATAAAAACTGGTAAGCAAAGTGAAATCATTATATATCAAACAGAAGATGGCAGTACAAAAATAGACGTTAAATTTGAAGATGAAACGGTTTGGCTTACGCAGGCTCAATTATGTGAATTGTATCAGACCGGTAAATCTAATATCAGTGAACATATCAAACATATATTTGAAGAAGGGGAATTGGACGAGGTTTCAGTTGTTCGGAAATTCCGAACAACTGGTGCTGATGGAAAGAATTACAATATTATCCATTATAATCTTGATATGATTATTTCTCTTGGTTATAGAGTAAAATCTGGAATTGCGACTAATTTTCGGCGTTGGGCAACAGAACGTCTGAAAGAGTATATGATAAAAGGCTTTACAATGGATGACGAACGGTTGAAAAATTTGGGTGGTGGAAATTACTGGAAAGAGTTATTAGACCGCATACGGGATATCCGCTCATCTGAAAAGGTGATGTACCGGCAGGTGCTTGATCTTTATGCTACCAGTGTGGATTATAATCCCAAAAGCAGCGAATCTATTGCATTTTTCAAAATGGTTCAAAATAAATTGCATTATGCAGCACATGGGCATACGGCGGCAGAAGTAATATATAAGCGCGCAGATGCAGAGCAGCCATTTATGGGGCTTAAAAGTTTTTCTGGAGATTTTCCGACATTAAAAGATATAGGTATTGCAAAGAATTATTTAAACGAGGAAGAATTAAAGATTTTAAATAATATTGTATCGGGATATTTTGACTTTGCAGAAATTCAGGCTATGCGCCATAATCCTATGTATATGTCTGATTATGTCGAGCATCTTGATGATGTATTGAAAACTACTGGAGAAAAATTGTTGCAGGGAGCAGGAACAATTAGCCATGCACAGGCAATCGAAAAAGCAACAGAAGAATATAGAAAATATCAGGTTCAGAATCTATCACCAGTTGAAGAAGAGTATTTAGAAAGTATTAAAAATTTACATAGTACGGCAAAGAAAAAAGCCAAGAAGTAATGACACAAAATTGTATTCCTATACGAGTGACGAGGATAAGAAATTGTGCTTACATATATTTTTTAAGGAGATTTTAACAGCGCTCAAATATGGGATATATTAGAAGATTATTTTGTGGGTAAAATACCTCAAAAGGTTAAAGCTGGAGGTGGTTTTATAAAAAAGGCAGACGATACCATTATATTAGATGCATATAAAAAGTACCCCAATATTATTAAAATCCCCAAATTAAAGAAAATGCCATTAAAAAAACAGCTAACAATAAGAAAAGAGCTTCAGGAACGTATAGACAGGGTGTTATTTCATTTAAAAAGCGAAACAACACTATTATCAGAACGTGAGAAATTGATCACAAAAGGAAAAGTTATCTATCAGCAGTATGTAGAGTATTCCAAATCAAATCCGGAAATGATCACTCAGGCATTTGAGAACAGTATGAATCAATTGTTGGAACAGATGGCAAAATGTGAAGCGGAATTTGTGGATAATTTTCGTCTAATGGAAACCGGGGGAAAAAGAATTGATCTTGAAGCATTGATGAAAGAGGGAACGATTATAAAACAACTGATGCATCAAAAGATTCTTACCCTATTAGAAAATGCACTTTCGGATACCGATTTCACTATGGTAAGCCATAGTAATCAAAACATATATATCACGGAGTCGGGCAGGAAATATCATGTAGAGGATTGTGTGTATTGTAAAGGCAGAAAACTGATTCCTGTTTCAATCCGAAGAATTGAGAATCTGGGGCTTACTCCTTGTAAATGCATGGAACATGCGGATAAGGTTCTGGAAAAGGAAATCGCAGTAACAAAGGAACACAATAAGGAGCAGAAAGATTACAAAACAGTATCGAGTGAGCAAGGCGGGGAGCAGAAGAAACATAAAACGGTAACGATATTCATTGATGAGTCAGTAAGAGAGAATCCCTGGAAAAAGTGGGATGATGCACTGAACGAAAAACAGGGGAGTTTTAGTTATATTATCTGCAATGGGCATCTTAGTTCGGAGAATGAAATAACAGAAGAAAATACATATATGAAAAATGCCAGTTTGCTGACAGAGATATATGACACGAATCTCGCAGCAATCGAGGCGATTAGCACTGTGCTGATGAAGGTGACATTTGGTCTCAATTTTCATGATGATGTGATTATTTATACCGATAATACTTCTGCAAAAAATAGATGGTATAAAAATAAAGCGAACGGTCATCTGTCGAAATTTTTTAATAGCGTGACGGTGATCGCAATTCCGAGGGAGAAGAATACAGTGGCGGATCAGATCGGAAGGCAGAGGGCATTTGCAGATATACCAGTATCTGTGATGCAACAGTTAATAAAAAAATGTGACGAATATGATAAGCTGGCAAATCAATTGGAACAGGTAAAACATCAGCTTGATTTTGTGAAAGAGTATTTTCCATATCCGGAAAAACAGATACCAAATCTAATTTCAGAATTGAGATTATTGGCTGGAGAGAAATAACAAGGGGAAATCATATGCGTTATGTGATGTTAGATGTAAGATGTGATATGTCTGTGAATAAAGGAAAAATAGAGTACTATGTATCGGAATTTTCGGCGGTATTAACAGATGCACAAGTTAAAACAGCAGATATGTTCACCTTTTTCAATGAGTCTGATTATTTAAGGGCAAGAGCAGAACAGTTGCGTTATGGGGAAAAGAAAGTGCTTGTAGAAAGCATTGGTGAAGGTTATCGGTCATTTCGGGAGTGGCTTCCAGAGGAGGCATGTGTGATCATCTGGGAGCATTCCGTGATAAACGTACTGAATTATTGTGGAGGAAAGGCTCATTTAAAGAAAATCAGAAATGCAATGGTCGAAATGCAGACTTTGTATTTTGATATGGCGTATCAATTAAAGCGAAAGGAAGCATTACCGTTATCTGAATGCTTGAAAGAACAGAATCTGGTATGTAATATGGCGGAAATGAAAAGTTCCAGATACAGGGCAAAGGCAATGCTCCGTTTGTTCCGAAAAATGTTCATGGCTGGTGTCAGAGTTCTAGGTAATCCGTTTAAGGATAGTGTATGTGACCGGAAGCATAAATTTATTCGGTCATATGTTTATTTCCCTGAATTGATGGTTCGGCAAGAAAAACAAAGAGCTCTCGAATTAAAACAGAAGATAGGAAAGTCAGGATATAAGTGTACTGTAGAAAACGGGGTGGTCAGAATCCATACGGAATATGCAGATTATACGTTTGAGATTTTTGACAAACGGATGGAGGGTCAGTATACTGCACATAGATTTTATAAGGGAGAAAGAACGTTTCAAGTGCATTTTGAGCAGAAACTGTCAATGGAACAGAAAATTGAAAAGATAATTAGACAGATAAAAAAGATAGAAAAGCAAGCAGCATATGGTGTGGGAAATGATGAAATTGCCGGATTGTTGGAAAAAATAACCGGATGCTCAGAATACGGATGCCGGTCTTAGAGGTCAGTTGATAAATTGTTTGTAAAGGTGAATAATCAAGGATTACAGGTTTCTGATAAAAGGAAGAATAAGAAACCACACTCCATTTAAAATATGATAGAGCATTCAATGTGATAATATAATAATTGAAATAGTTGCTAAAAGAGATATAAATCGGAGACAGGAAGGAAAAACAATGGCATATAAATGTCCGACATACGGTGGCAGCTATTTTATTTACTTAGATACATTGATCGTGGATGAAGGTGCACGAGGAAAGGGAATAGGTCGTATGATGATGGAACATTTGTATAAATTAGCATGCGAGCAAATGATTTATGAAATAAAACTTATGACAACAAAAGACCGACCTGCATATCAGATATATAAACATCTTGGATTTCAGGATATGGACAAATATGTTTATATGAATTGTTGGGGATGGTGAATGGGTGATCAATACAGAAGTATGGGAGATCTGCAAAAGGATCCTAGATCAAAAAAAGCTTATTACAAATAAGCAAGTGAATCTGAAGGAGCATTTGGATGCAGCATGGTGTTTCTAATAATTGTAGCTATTTTCGTTATTATCTATATTGGGAAGTGGAACATAAATCATAACAGTAACTTTTTCATGGGATACGGAAATAAAATAATGCAAATAATCATCTCATATCTTCTCTGACATCATATCAGTATTGTGATTTTAAGACATCATTTAAAGAAGAGTTGTTTGATAAAGAAGTGTTTGATGTGATAAAAAGTTTTGTATCCAGTGAGGGATTCCATAATGAGTTAATGAAACATTTGGATGATAGTGTAGATGTTTCTGGACTTGAAGTAGAGAGGACACAACTGAAAAGTCAGTTGAAGCAGGTGGTTGGAGCGAAGGATAAGCTTCAGGATAGAATGGACAACCTGAATGTGGAAGATAAGTATTATGACAGAAAGTATGAAGATATTAGTATCCGATGGTCAAATCTTTATGATAAGATAAATAATATCGAAGAGAATATTTGGGTGATAAACAGAAGAATCATTTTATTACTGGAACATCTCTGCCGGTATGATAAAATGTTGGTAGAAATTTGTCGAATAGGAGAGCATATGGAAAGGAATATAGATGTGATAAAGGATGCTGATGGAAACAGCATCGTCATGATAAATGACATTCGATTTAAGGGCAAACGTTCCGTAAATTGGGATGATGTGAGGTTGTATCTTAGGAATTATGTTGATGAAGTATATCAGGTTATGGATACGAAAGACAGTATTTATATTGGTTCAGATTTACCAAATGAATATACTGGATCTAATTACACATATTCTCTAAAAGGTACGGTGGCTAAAGCAAAGGCAAATTCCTCACAGGGGATACCGGAATTGATTGAGATTGCAGTCGGTAAACATTTCCGGGAAAATAATGAGGAAAAGCATAATCGTAATGCGAAATACGGATGGTATCGTTATGATTCAAGATTTGCCCTGCCAGTGTATGGTAGCTATGGGGAAGTAGAGAGATACAATGTTTTCCATGCTTCTCTGGTAGTCAGGCATAATGAAAATGGGAAGATGTATCTATATGATATCATAGACATAAAAAAAGAAACGAGCAACCCGCTTGGATCATAAAGACCGTACACGACAAAAAACCCATTTCTCTTTTCCTATTATCATAGAGTAAGAACGGGATTTTGTCAAGTGCCAATTTTTTGCTATTGATGGTGTTATAAATATAAACCGGGTATGGCTTATCCCTAAAAATTCAAAAAAGCCTGTTGATAAACGGAGAAAGGTTGCTGATTATGAATAATAAAATTTTATTATTAGAGGATGATGTAAGTCTGATAGATGGGCTGAAATATTCGTTGAAGAAAAATGGTTTTGATGTTGAGTTTGTCTGTTCTGTACATGAAGCTCTGGCTTGTTTAACAGAGATAGATAAATACGATATGCTTATTCTTGACGTTACATTACCAGACGGAACAGGCTTTGAAGTGTGTGAAAAAGTACGAGGGTATGGAAATCAGATACCCATTATTTTCTTAACGGCTTCAGATGAAGAAGTCAGCATTATTCGTGGCTTGGATTGTGGCGGAGATGATTATATTACCAAGCCGTTTAAGTTGGGGGAATTGTGTTCACGCATTCGTGCATTACTTCGGCGGGCAGGATTATCCAATCAGGAAACAACAACTATTGAATGCGGCGATATTAAAATAGACCTTTTGGGAAGTCGTGTTTTATTAAAAGGAAAGATGTTGGAACTTACAGCAGCAGAATATAGGTTGGTATGTCTGTTGGTAAGAAATGCAAATCGTATCATTACAAGGGAGGTTATTTTAGATGAGTTATGGGATAGTATAGGTGATTATGTTGACAATAACACACTCTCTGTTTATGTGCGGCGACTGCGTGAAAAAATAGAGATAGACCCATCACACCCAGAACATTTACTGACAGTCCGAGGGTTTGGGTATCAATGGAAAGAGGTGGACGAATGAGTTTTTTGCATGATAAACATATCCGTAATTATTGTGTTTTCCTTGTTTCACTTATACTGTTAGTTTCTCTGGCAGGGATAAATATGCTTGACAGACAGACGGTAGCTGTGAAGGAGATACTTTTAACACATGATAATGCCATTGCAACCTCTTTACTGGAACAGGGAATTACGAAAGAAGTAATCGCAACAGCATTAACGAATACGGAAGGAAACTCATCAGGAAGCAAGTTCTTAGCCGAAATTGGTCTTTCAAAAAATACTGACACGAATCGTTGGTCTTATGTGTATTCTGTTAAAAATGCAATGCTGACATCTATGTTAGGAATATTATGGTTCTTTACAACAATTATGTTTGCAGGTACAATGATTTTTCTGCATCAAAGAGAACAGTTATATAAAAATTCTGAAAGCATCATTAAGGATTATATAGACGGAAATTATACTGTTCATCTGTCACAGTCAAGGGAGGGGGCTGTCTATCAGATGTTATCTTCCGTCGAACAACTTGCTTCTATATTACGTTCAAAAAATGATGCTGACCGAAAGACAAAAGAATTTTTGAAAAATACAATTTCTGACATATCCCACCAGTTGAAAACTCCGTTATCAGCACTTATGATGTATCAGGAAATTATCGAAACCGAGCCAGATAATCCTGATATAGTAAAAGAGTTTTCTGTAAAGATAGGAATCGCTCTAAAACGAATAGAACAACTTATTCAATCTATGCTAAAAATTACACGGTTAGATGCAGGAAGCATAGTTTTTGAGAAAGACCATTACAGTATTTCAAATATTATCAGTAATGCGATAAGTGAATTAACAACACGGGCAGACAATGAAAAAAAAGAAATTGTAATAGACGGTGATTTAGAGCAAATGCTTTTTTGTGATATTGAATGGACAAGCGAGGCGATTGGAAATATTGTAAAAAATGCACTTGACCATACAAATGGTGGAGGAAAAATCTATATTTCATGGGAACGAACTCCTGCAATGATTAGAATACTTATTACTGATAATGGACATGGTATTGCCCCAGAAGATATTTACCATATATTCAAAAGATTTTATCGAAGTAAAAATGCTTTAGAAACACAGGGAATTGGACTTGGATTACCGTTGGCAAAAGCAATTATTGAGGGACAGGGAGGAATTATATGTGTTCAGAGTGAACGTTTGCATGGAACTACCTTTACATTGTCCTTCCTTACAGAATCGTAAGGTCAAATTCATCTGATTGTAAGATGTTCTTGCTATCCTTTATGAGAAAGGAGGTACTTAGATATGGAAATCTTAAAAGTACAAAAATTGTGTAAGACATACGGAACGGGTGAGGCTAAAGTCGATGCCTTGAAAAATGTTTCGTTTTCGTTGGAAAAAGGTGAGTTTGCCGCTGTTGTCGGGGAATCTGGTTCTGGAAAGAGTACGCTGTTAAATTGTATTGGTGCATTAGATGTTCCTACTTCTGGTGCAATTACAATGGATGGAAATAACCTTTTTTCTATGAAAGAAGAAGAACGGACTATCTTTAGGCGGAGGAATATCGGCTTTATTTTTCAGTCTTTCCAACTTGTTTCTGAATTGACAGTCGAACAAAACATTATGTTCCCTTTGCTTTTGGACTATCGCAAACCTAAAGCTGCCGATGTAAGGGAAATATTGGAAATGCTCGGTTTAACGGGGCGAAGAAATCATCTGCCGAATCAACTTTCTGGAGGGCAGCAGCAGCGTGTCGCTATTGGCAGGGCATTGATTACAAAACCAAAGTTAATCCTTGCCGACGAGCCTACAGGAAATCTTGACAGCAAAAACAGTCAGGATGTTATTGACTTGCTGATGAAAGCGTCCAGACATTATCAGCAGACAATCCTTATGATTACCCACAATAATAATCTTACTTCTATGGTTGACCGTGTTTTGCGTGTCACAGATGGAGTTTTGACAGATTTGGGAGGGATAGAAAATGAAAAGTTATCTTGACCTTGTCCCTATATCTGAAAAAGTACGCCGAAAACAAAACCGTATGTCTATTGTCTGTATTGTGTTAGCAGTCTTTCTGGTAACGGCTATATTTGGTATGGCAGATATGTTTATTAGAGGGCAAATCCTGCAGGCACAGAAGAAATACGGTAACTGGCATATTAAAGTAGGAAACATCAGCGATGAAGATGCAAAGCTTATATCCTTAAGACCGGATGTAGCCGCCGTTTCTGATTATGGCGTTTTGAATTTCCGGGGAGATCAGGGATATACACTATCCGGAAAAAATGTGATTATATGTGGCAGCAGTGAAAGTGCAGTTGCGGAAACTTTTGATACGCTTGGCGTAGGGACATTTCCTAAAAACAAAAAGGAAGCCCTGATAACAGACAATGCAAAGGATATGTTGAAATTGGAAATTGGGGAACAGATTTCTATCAACACACCCGATGGGGTTGTTTTATCCTACACTGTTTCGGGCTTTCTGGATAATTCAGCAAAGCTTATGAGTGAAGATTCTTATGGCGTATTTCTGACAACTGAGAGTTTTCGGGAGATTTATCCAAATGCAGCAAATGTCAGTCCCTCTGACTATACCATCTTTTATGTGCAATTTGCTGATACAAGAAATATTCAGAGTGAAATAGCTGACTTGAAAGAACAGTTTGGTTTGTCTGATGAACAGGTGTCAGAAAATACAGAATTGCTTGGTTTGCTGGGACAAAGCAGCAATTCTTTTATGATGCAGATTTACGCTGCCGCAGCAATCCTGTTTTTACTTGTTCTGGTTGCCGGGATTTTGATGATTGCAAGCAGTCTGAACAGTAACGTGGCGCAGAGAACAGAGTTTTTCGGAATGCTCCGTTGCATAGGGGCAACGCCAAAGCAAGTTATGCGGTTAGTACGCAAAGAAGCGTTAAGCTGGTGCCGTTTTGCAATTCCAATTGGCGTGATAAACGGTACGGTATTGATCTGGGCATTGTGTTTTATTTTGCGTCAGCTTAGTCCAAAATATTTTGAAGGTATGCCTGTTTTTGGCATAAGTTATCCAAGTATGACAGCGGGTATTCTTGTAGGTCTGCTGACAGTCCTTCTTGCCGCCCGTTCCCCTGCAAAGAAAGCATCTAAGGTTTCTCCTTTAGCAGCGGTATCGGGAAATGCAAATAATCTGCAGCCTGTCAAAAGGGCAGCAAATACTGCATTCTTCAAAATAGATATTGCACTTGGAATTCATCATGCAAAAGCAAGCAAAAAGAATTTTATTTTGATGGTTAGCTCTTTTTCAATTAGTATTATTCTTTTCCTTGCATTTTCAGTAACGATTGATTTTATGCACCATGCACTGACACCTTTACACCCGTGGACAGCCGACTTATCCGTTATCAGTCCAGAGAATACCTGCTCGGTAAATAGCGATTTTATAAAGGAATTAAATAGTAATCCTGCTGTAAAAAATGTGTATGGGCGAATGTTTGCCTATAATGTTCCTGTTACCGTAGGTGGAGAAGAAAAGATGGTTGACCTTATTTCATATGAGGATAGGCAATTTAGTTGGGCTAAGGACTATATCTTGTCCGGCAGTCTGGAAAAAGCACAGACAGTAAATAATACAGGGCTTATGGTCTTTGAGCCACAAAGCAGTATCGAAGCAGGAGATACAATTACCTTAGATCTGAATGGCAGTCCTGCGAATATTGAAATTGTGGGTACGCTGTCTTATTGCCCATTTAATAATCGTGCAGATGTTGGCAAGCTAATTTGTTCTGAGGATACCTTTAAGCAGTTGACTGGAGAAACAGACTACACCATTATTGACATACAACTATCACGAAATGCCACAGAAAATGATGTGAATGAAATTCATAGTCTGGTAGGTTCCGGGTATACATTTTCAGATGAACGTATGGGGAACAGCAGTACCCGTGGAGCTTATTATTGTTTTGGAATTTTTATTTATGGATTTCTAGTACTGATTGCATTGATTACAATATTCAATATTGTCAACAGTATCGCTATGAGTGTGGCAGCGAGAATGAAACAATATGGCGCTTTTCGTGCCATTGGATTAAGTAATCGGCAGCTCGCTAAAATGATTGTTGCAGAAGCTGCTACTTATGCAGCCATAGGTGGTATTTGTGGTAGCATTTTAGGTATATGCTTCAACAAAATTATATTTGATAAACTTGTAAGTTCCCATTGGGGTGACCAATGGAATATTCCTTTTAGTGAACTTGGCATCATTATAGCTGTTGTAGTAGTGGCTGTAATATTGGCAGTAAGAAATCCAATTAGAAAAATGAGGGAAACATCCATTGTCGATACAATCAGTGCACAGTAAAGGATTTTGAGTGGCTTGATAAAGATTCCATTGTCCTGCTTGAGCAAATCCGAACAGTGGATAAGAAAAGGCTGAAACAGCATATGGGCATGATGCCCGTTGAAATTATGGCAAGGGTTGAAAAGGCTCTTGCCATTAGTTTATCCATGAAAGAGCAGAAAGCGGGGTGCAGCAATGGAACAGAGTAAGGAGCAGGAGTATTTGATGGAATTAAGCGAGAATGAAGAAAACACCAGAACACGGTTAAGGGAGTTTGGAAAAGTGTTGGGTTCTGGGGAGATACTGGAGAGCTTCGACAGGGTTGTTTTTGAGAGTGTGGTTGTTGACTTTTAGGTGGTGTAATATCTGTGGATATGTTAATAATGATAATAGGATTTCAAGGAGGACATGAATATGCAGAACGAAATATGGGAACAGGTCGGACAGTTTTTAAACCGACTGCGTTGTGAGAATGTGACAAGAGACACCGCAGTAGAGGTGCCCGGATATAGGGAAAACCAGGATGAAATGGAAGTTCTTCGTGAAAAATGCGAGTTGATGATACACCAGCTTTCAAAAGAGCAGCGGCAGTTGCTTTTGGAATGGATGGCAAAGCTGGAAGATATGAATTCGTTGGAAGGACAGAGGGCATATTGCCAGGGATATGTAGATTGCATTCTTATGTTGAGTGGTATGGGACTTCTGAGGCAGGATTTGTCTCCGGAAGACTTCATGAAATGGATAAGACAGTAAAAGAGGCTCATTTTTACACGGGAACATCGTTGTAGAAATGAGTCTTTAAAATGCAGGGGAAGTAACTGATATATCGTATTCGTCTGTTATTCTGGTTTGGAGGGGCTTTTACTTACGGTCAGTAATGCCTCTGTGGTGGCGAGAATGACTTTGAGTTGTTTTTCGTCACATTGAGTCAGCAGACGTTCTAGCTTTTGGTATGTATCGTCCGTCCGATTCTGATTGGGGTAGATTACTGTATCTGCTGACAGGTTAAAGTAACGAATGACCTTTTCGAACACATTATAGCTTGGGTCGTTCC
>JAIDHZ010000239.1 GCA_029052995.1 Lachnospiraceae bacterium
TTTCTGTCAGCAAGTTTTAAACAATTCTGTCTGTCACAATACCCATAATACATGTATATCATGAACAGAGGTGATTATAATTATTATAGAACAGTGTAGCAAGTTGTACGTGTGCATAGTGCACAACTGTTTACTGTCAAAAACAAATATGGATGCCATTTCATATTGCCGTTTTATACATTCCCTGACGAAGTTCCCTTATAACCATAACCGCTGAAACAACCCCTGCCAAAAAATCTGCAATGGGTCCAGCAAACATTATACCGTCAATCCCCACAAACAGCGGAAAAATAATAATTAGCGGCAGCAAAAATATAATCTGCCTTGTAAGTGCCAGAAAACCACCGCTTTTCGGTTTCCCAATTGCCGTGAAGAAATTAGAAGTAACCGGCTGTAAAAAATTAATAAATGTGAAAAACAAAAATATATGAAAATAGTTAATAGCAAACTGAAAATATTCCTCCGATCCATCTCCAAAAATAGAGATAATCTGTCTTGGGGCAAACTGGAACAGTAGAAAAGCTGCAAATGCCAATATAAAGCCGCAGGAAACCGCTTTTATATAAGCTTCCTTTACCCTGCTGTATTTTTGCGCCCCATAATTAAAGCTTGCAATAGGCTGCAACCCCTGGGAAATACCAATAATAAATGACATAAATACCATATTTACTTTGGAAATAATCCCTGCACAGGCAATTGGAACTGACTCCCCGTAAACAGAGAGCGAACCATAATATTTCAGTGACTTATTCATTACAATCTGCACAATCATCATGGAAAGCTGGTTGCTGCAGGGCGCCGCACCCAATGATGCAATCCTTGCAATATTTTTACCCTGAATAATTAGGTGATTTTTTTGAATTTTCACAGTCCTGCAATGGCATAAAAACCAAATAGTCATACCCCCGGACACAAACTGTCCAATAATGGTAGCATATGCAGCTCCAGCCATCCCAAGCCTTAATCCAAATACAAAAACAGCGTCCAGCACCGTATTGATAACTGCGCCTGTAAGGTTACAGAGCATTGTAATTTTAGGTCGTCCGTCTGCCCGGATTAAATGACCTCCCCCTGTTGCTAAAATTACAAAAGGGAAACCAAAAGATATAATCCTTGTATAAGTTTTGGCGTACCCTAATACATTATCCGGCGAGCCAAAGAAACGCAGCATAGGTCCTAAAAATAACTGCGTAATCAGGCACAGAATCAGTCCACATCCCAACAGCATAACTGACGCATTTCCAAGGAAATAAACCGCTTTATCCCTGTCACCTCCACCCATACTTATATTAAATGCCGATGCTCCTCCGATTCCAAAAAGCAATGCTATTGCCACACAGGAAATGGATAAGGGAAAGGAAATATTGGTAGCAGCATTTCCTAACTCTCCAACGCTTTGACCGATAAAAAACTGGTCTACAATATTATATAACGAACCCACTAACATTGAAATAATGCTGGGAACTGCAAACTGACGAAGCAGCCTGTTAATCCGCTCCTGCCCTAATGGATTAATCTTTTCCGTGTCACTCACTTTAGTTGACTCCCTTCTATATCATTCCTTCTCCGTAATCTTTACAATATCCTCCACAGGAACCCTCGTTTCATCCTGCATTACCAGTAACTTCTCTGCTACGTCTATTTTCTTTACAACACCCTGTACTGTAACATAAGCGCCACCCGCCTTATTTTCATCTGATAGAAAATAAGTAACCGTAATCTCCGGCTGTTCCGGTAAATGTTCCTGTATCATCCTCAATTTTGTATCTAATTCTGCCTTGAGATATTCGTCAAGTTCTGCTTTATCCTCTGTAACTCTTGTAGTCTCACGGATTACCTCATCATAACCCGTTAAAGCCGAAAAAGGTGAAAACTGTGCCGCCCGGTCGTAATTTGACATAGGTGAATGAGTTTTCGATACATGATGTGGCAAATCAATGATATCATCATATTCGTGCCCGTCTTTTAACTGGTAGTGCATTGTAGATATCCCTCCTTATTTCCCGTTTTTCCCAGCTATCATGCTTTATGTCCACCAATCTGGCCATTTCTCTGTATAGCCGTAGCTCCCTCTTCTAAATTCATTCCCTTTATAACTGCATTTTTTCCATACTTTTTCTTTAAGCTTAAGACCGCCTGATTCATCCGTTTCTCACGTTCCAATTCTCCTTCTTCCTTTTCCCGCTGCCTCTTTATTTCATCATAATCAGAAAATAAATCCAACTGCTGAAAATGCTCTTCTTTTTTAATGCTTCGCTCATCCACAACACGATTCGCAGTAACATTTACTCTTCTGATTAGCAAATCCTCATTTACAATCCGATCATAAAGCTCCAAAACCGACTCAGTAATAAGACGTGAGGAGGAAGTGGGATACTGCAAATTTGTACTGCCATGGGCATGCTTTGGAATTCTCCTTCCATAGTGGTCAGTGGTGACCGCTCCTTTATACTTTCGGCTTATTTCTGGGTTTGTAAGGTTTTCCATGTCATATCCCACAGTCAGCACAATCTGGTCTGTCACAAAGCCCTTGTCCAGCAAATCAAGTGCTAAAAGATCCGCCATTTCCCTCACCACCAGCCTTGACTTGTGAAAATCATAAGGACAGTGCAGAACCTGACCGGAACCGATGCTGTTAGAGCTTGGTTTATAGGCTTTGATATCCTCCATTTTACAGGGCTCCCATCCCCACGCATGGTCAATCAGCAGCTCCGCATTAATACCAAACAGCTTATAAAGCAGGTCTTCGTTATAATAATCATTTGGTCCTCCCAAGGAACAACGCGCCACATCTCCCATGGTATACAAGCCATGTTCTTCCAGCTTTTTCGCATAGCCTCTTCCCACCCGCCAAAAATCCGTTAACGGCTTGTGGCTCCACAGAAGCCTCCGATAGCTCATCTCACTAAGCTCTGCAATGCGCATGCCATTTATATCCAAGGGAATGTGCTTTGCCACAATGTCCATAGCAATCTTACAAAGATACAGATTTGTACCAATTCCAGCAGCAGCAGTAATCCCGGTTGTCTGTAATACATCCTGCATAATTTTCGCTGTCAGTTCACGGGCAGTCATCCTGTAAGTATTAAGATAGCCCGTGACATCCATAAATACCTCGTCAACAGAATAGACATGAATATCCTCCGGTGCCACATATTTCAAATAGACATTGTAAATTCTGGCACTGTATTCCATATAAAGAGCCATTCTTGGTGGTGCGGTCACATAGTCTATAGATAAATGCGGGGATTCCCTCAGTTCATTGTCATCACATGAAGCCCCGGTAAAGGTATGGTGCGGTGCATGGTTCATCCTCACGGCGTTGGCCTCCTTTACCTTTCCCACAACTTCAAATAACCTCGCACGCCCCGGAATTCCATAAGCCTTAAGAGACGGGGAAACCGCAAGACAAATAGTTTTCTCTGTTCTGCTTTTATCAGCCACTACAAGATTAGTGGTCATGGGGTCAAGCCCCCGTTCTACACATTCTACAGAGGCGTAAAAAGATTTTAAGTCGATTGCAATATAAGTTCGTTCTGCCTGTGACATATTTCCAGCCTCCTTAGAAATTGGATAATTCCTATCATTTCCTTTGCACAAAAAGAATATCACTTAACAGTTCTGTGTGCGGATGTTCCTCATCTCTCTGAAAAACATCAATACAGTAAGGAGCACTGCTCCTGTCTTTAAATGCCGGATACATAAATCCACACTCCGGTTCCCCCGGCTCGTAATCGCCATTTACCGGACAAATGGCACAAATCAGGAATTTATATACCTCCTCTGACTCCCAGAGATTTTCCTTATCGCTTGCCTTTAGGGGAACATCATAATTTCCATAGAAGAAATACACAGCATATGGTCCGTCTGATTGATAGCTTTCCCCCGCTACTTCATAAAATACATCCAACAAAGCATCATTTTTCAGCTCACATTCCTTAAGTGCCATCAAAATTTTCTGTGTATCCCTTCGCTGGCTGCCGTCCTTCTTCCACGAATATTCCTTCAACTGTACATTAGTGTCTGAAAATGGAACTGCCTTGGCAATTGCCAGATTGAGCTGCCGTTCTGCTGGGCTTAAATTCAAAAAATGCTGGTTAAAGGTTCCGTCCACAAACCCCTCTTCATCTATGTATGCTCCGGCAATCCTGCTAAAACAGTTACGTTTCAACGTCATGCGCCTTGTCAGCTCCAACATATCTTCCCTGTTAATTTTTCCCATATCTTAATTTACCTCACTTACACAAAATATTAACTCGTACTCTTTATATTGCTAATCAAATTCCGAAACATTCTATTTTGCTTTTACGAGAAGCACTTCCTCGCTTAACTGCTTGACTGCCTTCCTTATCTGTTCTTCATTAAGTGAAGAATAGTTTATGACAAAATAATGCTCTGTCTTATTTTCCGGATTTTCATAATATTCGGATAATGCACAGATATGTATTCTGCGTTTTTCCATACGCCTTTTAAATTCCTCATCAGGGCATGTAATATTTAAATATAATAAAAAATGAAGGCCTGCATCTTCTTCAGAAATGCTTACATACGGAGCCATTTTACTGGCATTAATCAGCTCCAGCAGGTAATCACGCTGCTTGCGGTAATATGTACGCATCCTGTTTATATGCTTTTCAAAATATCCTTCATCAATGAATCTTGCCAGTCCAAACTGTATAAATGTCGTTACCGGGCATGTACAAAATGAAAGCTTCTTATAATACCGGTTAACCAGATGTTTCGGCAGCACCATATAACTGACCCTTACTGTGGATGCAATGGATTTAGAAAAGGTATTCATAAAAATGACCCTCTCCATCGTGTCTATACTTTGCATTGTTGGTATAGGCTTACCTGTCAAACGAAACTCACTGTCATAATCATCCTCGATTATATATCGCTCCTTTTCCTTTGAAGCCCAACCCAAAAGTTCATACCTTTTGCTTATTGGCGTCACAACTCCGGTTGGAAAATGATGTGACGGAGATATATGGGCAACCTGCACTTTCTGTTCTTCCAAATCACTAATATCTATCCCATCCTTTTTAAATTCAATATATTTACACCTTGCGCCATAGCTCTCATACACCTGGGAAATCTTCCGATAACCCGGATCTTCAACGCCATAACACTTATCAGGGCCAATTAATTGAAGAATCTGGCCATATAGATATTCTGTACCGGCTCCAATTATAATCTGCTCAGGGGCAACATTCATTCCACGAAACTCCAGAAGATGCTTAGCAATACTTCGCCTAAGCTCCAAAGCACCACCGCTTGGAGGGCTTATAAGCAGACCCTCCTGAAAGTCGTGTAAGCACTCCCTTAAAAGCTTTGCCCACACAGTAAAAGGAAATTGATCACATACTGCTTTATTGCTGCCAAAATCAGCAAGATATTTCATTTCGCCGGAATTCATCTGAATGCTTTCTGCTGTTAAATCAGGCTGTTTCTCACCTGTACGATTCCGCAGGTCAGCAATAAAAAATCCCTTTTTAGGAATTGAATAAATATAACCTTCGGCAATCAATTGTTCATAAGCATTCTCAATTGTTATGACACTTATACCCAGATTTTTTGCGAAGCTTCTCTTTGACGGAAGCTTCTCTCCAGGCCTCAGAATTCCCTGAATTATGTCGTTTTTTATACATTTATACAGATGCCCATATAGGGAATCTGAACCTATATCCGCAAAAGAATATGTCAGCATTTCCGTCTATCCACCTCGCTTTGACCATTCTGATTATATTCAAATTGACCATTTTAATATTGTCAGATTTTATTATACTATTATTCATGTGGATTGTCCATAAGCAAACAGACAGATGGATAACAAAGTCAACTAATACTGTCAGAAAAGAGGTAATTAAAATGGAAAATGAAAGATATACGCTGAATAAGAACTTAGCACAAATGCTTAAAGGCGGAATCATCATGGATGTCACCACACCGGAACAGGCAAAGATAGCAGAGTCTGCCGGTGCCTGTGCTGTTATGGCATTAGAAAGAATCCCAGCTGATATACGTGCAGCCGGTGGAGTTTCCAGAATGAGTGACCCTAAAATGATCAAAGGAATTCAGGAGGCAGTTTCCATCCCGGTTATGGCCAAATGCCGAATCGGACACTTTGTGGAAGCACAGCTTCTTGAAGCAATTGAAATTGACTATATTGATGAAAGCGAAGTTCTTTCGCCAGCTGATGATGTTTACCATATTGACAAAACAAAATTTAAAGTTCCTTTTGTCTGCGGAGCAAAGGATCTTGGTGAAGCACTCCGTCGTATTAGTGAAGGTGCTTCCATGATCAGAACAAAAGGTGAACCCGGAACCGGCGATGTTGTTCAGGCAGTCCGTCATATGCGCATGATGAACAGTGAAATATCAAAAATAACATCAATGCGTAAGGATGAGCTGTTTAATGAAGCCAAAGAGCTTCAAGTCCCTTATGAGCTTGTTTTATATGTACACGAAAATGGCAAGCTTCCGGTTGTAAACTTTGCGGCAGGTGGTGTTGCTACTCCTGCAGATGCAGCTCTTATGATGCAGCTTGGTGCCGAAGGAGTATTTGTAGGCTCCGGCATATTTAAATCCGGAAACCCGGAAAAGCGGGCTAGTGCAATCGTAAAAGCCGTAACCAATTTTAATGATGCTTCATTAATAGCAAAATTATCTGAGGATCTCGGAGAAGCTATGGTAGGCATAAATGAACAGGAAATTGAATTGCTAATGGCAGAAAGAGGTAAAGGGTGAGAGAAAAAAGAATGAAAATTGCTGTTGTCGCCGTGCAGGGTGCTTTTATTGAACACATAACAGCCCTGCACAGACTTGGTATCGAGTGCATTGAACTTCGGAAAAAGGAAGATGTTCTAAAGCCTTACGATGCCATAATACTTCCCGGCGGTGAAAGCACCGTCCAGGGAAAGTTATTAAAAGAACTTCATATGTTTAACACCATAAAAGAGCAAATTGAATCCGGCATTCCTGTCCTTGCAACATGCGCCGGTTTGATTTTACTGGCTCGGTACATCTCAAACGATGATAGGGAATATTTTAAAACCCTCCCAGTTACGGTAAAAAGAAATGCATATGGCAGGCAGTTAGGGAGTTTCCATACTATTAATGACTTTGGTGATTTGGGTAAAATCCCAATGACATTTATCAGGGCTCCATATATAGAAGCAGTATCAGATGATGTGGAGGTTCTCTCAACCGTTGATAACAATATAGCCGCCGTACAATATGAAAACCAAGTTGCACTATCTTTTCATCCGGAGCTTGATGATGATACAAAAATATACGAACATTTCATAAAACTGATAAATACCCATTGTTCAAATTAGTTTTATTAAGGAAGTGTTCAGAAATAATTTTTAAGTACAAAGTAAATGGGTAATGAGGGCGGGAAAGCCTCAAAAGGGCTTTCCTATTCATCTGTCAGCATTTTTACCGGTTCAATTTTTCGTATCCCTACCGCCGAAATAACAGAGATTGCCGCTGCCACCGCTACAATGCCAAGGACCGCCGTTACAAGACCTTCCACCGATATGTCCAGAGAACTCTTTGCAATTCCACAGGAAGATAAAAACAACACCACCAGCGGATTAGTTAAAAAAATGCTTAAACCTGAGCCTGTCACGGCACCCGCCACAATAACCGGCATATTCATCATCACGGTATCCATAATTAACTGCCCTGTTGTATATCCCAGCGCCTTGCTGATACCATAGTTTTTCTTTTCCCTTGTAATTCTGGAGCGGATCAGCAAAACCTCCACCATGGCCACTACAAAAATCGTCACCAGTACAAATATTATACAGATAAGGATAATCGCTGTCACCACCACGCCAATGGACTCCTCCACTAATTCCTCCATATCCTGTATCTCAAGCTGCGGATATTCGCCCTCAATCCTGTCCTGCATTTCATCAAAGGAAATCCCCTCCTCCATACAGATATAAAGCTGGAAAACCTGTGTCTCTCCATTCAGCCTCTTTGCCCCTTCTGCCGTTATCATACAGTCTAATCCCATATGATTGATTTTCTGATCAATACCGGAAATAATAAAATCCCATTTACCGTTTCTGGCTTCCACATAAATCACGTCTCCCAGTCCGGCACCGATTGCCTCGGCACTGCCCTTTGTCAACACAATCTCATTGTCATACCGGGGCAGCCTTCCCTCCAGCAGGATTTCATTCTCGTTAAACTGCGGTTCCTTCCATATATCACAGTTAACAGTTCTTGTACGTTCGCCTTTGCTCAGCTTTGCGTTGCAGTTGTCATAATAGAGCACCTTCGAAACCTCGTCCCATCCCTCTAACTCCTGCCCTACGGCCTCAAGTGCCTGCATGTCCCCCGACAGTGCGATATCTCCCATTTCCATTCCTATCAGCTTCAACAGGTATTCAGTATTTCCCGCAAAATTCTGATACAGGGCAAAGCTTATGCAGATGGCAAAGGTCAGCAGGGTAATAATGCAGAACACGGAAAAATTCTTCATCTTTTCCCCTAATATATTTTTTCCCGACAGCACGAGGCTTCTCGGCAGACGGCTTTTCTCAAAAGGAAAATAATTTCTGCGGAAATTGTGGGCATGAATGCCTCCCCGCAGAGCATCCAAAACTGATACCCTGCCATAAACTCTGCTGACAAACCATGCCGTACCAATAATTACCGCAAAGGAAAGAAGGGCGGTACAAATCCCCATACGGATATCTATCCCCTGATTCCATGCAATCCCCATCATTCTTCCCTGTAGTCCGCCGATGATTTCTGTCCCCAACAGTCCAAATCCAAGACCAACAAGGATACCCGCCGTGGCAAGGATACCCATTTCCAGTACCGATGCCAGCTTAAGCTGTTTTGACGTATATCCCGAAGCCTCCAGAATACCCACATTTTTCAGATTTTGCTCCAAAAAATTGCAGATGGCAAACCGGACAATAATCAGCGAAACCAGCACCAGCAAAATAGAAAAAACCAGTATGATTCCCATGCTGATATTCGGCATCAGCAGGTCTCCCGCACGCATAATCTCCCAGTTTAGCCCCATATTATTCGTATAGGCAAATTCGGGCATCTCACTGGTGAGCCTGCCCATGATTTCATCATCAAAATCACTGCTGCTCTCTCCGTTTGCCAAACGCATCCGATACTGCCAGGCGGCGTAATCTTTTATGGATGAATCCTTTTCCAGTATATCCTCCATGCGTTCTTCCGTTATAAACACGTTGTAAATCGTAACATTTAAAGGAGATGCCAGCAACGGGTCTTCCGAATACCCGGCAACCCGGAATTTGTATTCTTTCTTTCCCAGCGTAAGGTAAAAGTCATCCCCTACACTGTACTGCTCTCCCGCAAACAGGTAATAGGGTAAAATGATATCATCATAACCGTAGTTTGCCCTGTCTGCAAGCCGGCTGATGGCACGTTCCTCTCCCGCCATGTTTACCAGCAGGGAAAACTCCTTTTTTTCGTCATCAGTATTTTTTCTGTATTTTCCATTAAGCCCAAAATAGCATTTTGAAGTTTCCAACTCTGTCACTTTCCCGGTGTCTCTGAAAATCCGTTCAATCTCCTCCCTCCGGTCCACACCGCTGACATAGAGAAAATCAGCAGCATGTGACTTTTTATAAGCATCATCCACCACCCTTCTTGTCCCGGTCAGCACTGCTCCGCTGGTATACAAAAACATTACCGCTAATGCCATCAGGAAAAAAATCACGCAGACCTCTCCCTTCCTGCGTTTCATGTTGTTTTTTGCAATAAAGAAAAGCGGATACATACTACCACCCCATTTCCTGTAAAAAATGTGTAAGGCTTTCATGCCTTTCCCGTTTTTTGCTCTCATAAGCCCCAAGCTCCAGATCACCGGTAATCACACCGTCGTTCAAATACAATATCCGGTTTCCCCGTCTGGCAGATTTCATGTCATGGGTTACCATCACTATGCTCTGCCCCCTTTGGTGCAGACCTGTCAGCACGTTTAAGACCGCCTCGGTATTCTTAGAATTTAACGCCCCGGTAGGTTCATCCGCAAAGAGAATCTCCGGCTCATTGATAATCCCCCGCACCATAGCCACTCTCTGCTGCTCACCGCCGGAAAGCTGTGTTGGAAACTTGTGAAATACATTTTCCGACAGCCCCACCTGTAACAAAAGCTCCTTTGCCCTAACAGCCAGCGCCTTCCGGTTTTTACTCACCAACAGACCGCTTACCATTACATTGTCCAGTACGCTCATCGTGTCATTCAGATAATTTTGCTGGAACACGAAGCCGCAGTGCCGCCGACGAAATACCGCCAGCTCATCATTGCTGTAACGGGAAATATCCTCTCCCTGATACAAAACGCTTCCAAGGGTCGGACGGTCCATGCCGGAAAGCGCATAGAGCAAGGTGCTCTTTCCTGAACCGGAACTTCCCATAATCACGGTAAAATCCCCTCTCCGAATTTCCAGGTTCAGATTTTTTAATACATGCTGCTGCACGCTTTCATTGGAAAAGGTTTTACATAAATCCTTTACGGATAGTATATTGTCCATTTGTTTTCTTCCTCGCTTTTTTCTGTTTATTATCTTTTATTTACACTACCTCCCACATCCTTATTCTAACCATTCTTTTTACTAAAGTCATAACCTGTTCCTTGTCCGATTCTTAACTGTTCCTTAACATACTATTGGCAATTACGATTTATAAATATATAATTATATCAGAACATTAATTCTTTTTGTCCCATCCTCACACCTTTTTCAAAAACAACTCCACCACAAAGCCGTCATCGTTATAGCAGTCCAGCCCGCCTCCCATCTGCTGCATAAACAATTTAGACAGATAAAGGCCAAGCCCTGAGCCGCTCTTTCCCTTAGCGTTACTGCCTCTGTAAAACTTTTCTGTGAGCAGAGCCAACTCTTCCTCCGGCACCCCCGCTCCCATGTCCGCAATCCGAATCCGAATGCCCTCCGTGGACTGTGAAAAATCCACATTTACGACTGTACCCGCATATTTATAGGCATTATTGACAATATTGTCAATCACCTGAGCAAGCCGCAGGCTATCCATATAAACCAGACATTCCGGAATCCCGCCCTCAACATGAAGGTCCCCGTAATACTTTAACCCGGCTATAATTTCCTCTGCCCGAAGGGAGCTTTCCTCCACCTGCTCCACCTTAAGCACCTCTAACTCCTCCATGGTGGCATGAAACAGATTTCCCACGAGACGGTCTATCGTATCTGCCTTCGCCGCAATGATTTCCACCTTATTAAGGGTATCCTCATCGCATTCCTTCAACTGCATGACCTCACAGGCCGCCTTGATTGTCGCCACCGGTGTTTTGATGTCATGGGACAGCTCAGCCACCAGCTCCTTCTTACTGCGGTTGGCCTGATATTCACTTTCCTTCGCCCGTGCAAGCTCCTCCCGCATGATGTCAAAGCTCTCCGTAAAGGCGCCAAAAAAATCCCCCTTTCGGACGGGAAGCGGCAAATCCAGATTTCCCTTGGCAATCTGGGCAGCAAAGGTATCAAGCCTTTCAAAGGGCCGTATAAAATACACATAGACAAGCCCCAAAAGGAAATATCCTCCAAACAAAACAAAAAGCCATATAGCCGATGACCGGCTAAAAAGACTTCTTTGCATATTTTCGTATATATTCTTTTCATCTTCCCAAATCAGCTTCCCCAGCAGCACATCCCCTACACAGTAATCATAAATAACCGCATTTTCTTCTATACAGGCATTGAGCCGGCTTTCATATTCCTCTTCATTACTAAGCAGAATCATACAGCCGTATTCTTCCTCAATTTTTTCCGGCGCAGTGCCCTTTTCCCATTCAGCCTCTACAAGCTTTCTCTGTTCATTGTAATATACCATATCCCTGCCGGAATAAGTTAAGCCGCCATAGGTCACCGCCATGGCCCCCATGACAGCCAGCATGAACAGTGTGTAGAGAAATACCAAATATCTCATTTTCATTTTAACCCGTCTCCATCGTCTATATCAATATTTAAAAAATTATCGTTAATATATCACAAGCATAGCTTGTTCAATAATACACACAGATTCACACTTGCAAGCGAGTTAATCTGTGTGTATTATATCATATGTCACCAATTTTCAAAGAAAATTGATGACCTGCTTGCGCATCAGCGCAATTCATTATATCATAAGCTTCGCTTATTCAATAAAGCACACAAATTCACCCTTGCAAGCAAGTGAATTTGTGTACAATATATCATAACTCCGCAGTGCTGCTTTGATGACGGCTGCAAAGTTATTGCCTTCATGTCAGTCCTCTGTCGTCAACACATAACCGGTTCCCCATATGGTCTTGATTCGTTTCGGTTCGCCGGGGTTATCCTCTATCTTTTCCCGGAGCCTCCGAATATGCACATTCAACGTGCTGTCGCTGAAATAGGCGTTGCCCCACACATTCTCAAACAGCTCCTGCTTGGGAACAATCCGGTTTCTGTTTGTAAAAAGGTATTCCAGAAGGGCATATTCCTTTGCCTTTAACGGAATCTTCCTCCCATCCACACAGGCACACATGGAATCCTTATCCATGTAAAAATCCTCCTCTTCTCCCGATTTTTTTTCAACTGCCGGACTTTGCTGCATTGCTGCAGCTTCCGCCTTTTTCTCTGCCTCCTGATGCCCTCCCAGCCGTTTTAGCATCACTCTGACCTTCGCCAGCAAAACGCTTAAGGTATAGGGCTTCTTGATATAATCATCTCCGCCGATATTCAATGCAATCAGCACATCATCATCACTCTGCCTCGCACTGATAAACAGAATTGGAAGGCCGGAAAATTCCCGTATCCTTTTGCACAGGTTAAATCCGCTCTCCTCCTCCAGATTAATATCCAGCAGAAGAATATCCACCGGATTCTCCCGTAAAAAATGCAAAGCCTCCTCCGAAGCCTTCACATAAGCACAGGACACCCCGAACATCTGAAAATATTCACAGGTCATTTGCGCCAGTTCCGTTTCGTCGTCCACTATCAAGCAATGGTAATGTTTTTTCCTCTCCCTGTCTTTCACTGCGCTTCACTTCCTTTCACCTATTCAAATTTTCCTCTTTGTTGGAAAATGATTTTCCGGCATATGATATTCTTCTTTGGAGCATATCTCTTTACAGCTTTCCTTTTATCAGCATTTAAAATGTTCTTATGCATAAAAAAAATTATAAATATTATGCCACAAATCAAAAAATAATCAAGATTTGTGACATATATATTTATAACAAATACCGATTTTATCCTTATAAGGAGTACAAGGCCTGTTCATAGTCCTTGACATAATATTTAATGTTTGTCCTGCCCTTTTGAATAATTACATGCCCCTCCTGTTCGAGCATTTCTTTTTGCGCTTCAACACCTCCGGGATACTTCGGGTTCAATTCTCCATTTGCTTTTAATGTCCTCCAATAGGGTGTCTTATCGTCTTCCCTTTGGTAACTTGCCCATGCCGCAATGGAAACAAAAATTCCTGCGGTAATCGGCTCTGTAAAATCTGCTCCATTTTGTTTTGCAAAATATTCCCTAATTGCTCCCACTGTAAGCAATTTCCCAACGGGTACAAGCCGCATTACTTTGTCATAGTCAATAGGTGGAGCAAAGTACATTCTGTCCCCACCGTACTTTTCTATGCTTTTTTCATCCGTAATCGTTTGAAATTTAGGCATATCCTTACTGTCATTAAGCATCGCATTAAAATCTTTCTTATCTTCATTTGCCATAATATAGCACCTCCTTGCCTGAATCATAGCATAAATAACATCTCCATACAATGAGACGGTTTTGACATTACTATAATTTTCACCATTTTCCCCTTTTCGGCTTTCTTGGTTTTTAACACATCCTTCTTATCTGTAACACTTTTTTAAATGCACTTTTACTCATTACATATTCTCAACTTGGTCACTATGACCAAGCTGTTGAACATGTTTACGAAAAATATTTCTGATTCTTACTTTTTGGTTTATTGGGCTCGGTTCTCTGCAATTTACCAGTTTCAAGCATCTTGTTCAAATAATGTCTTCTAAAATATGAACGCTCTAAATTAAATTTTTTCATTATCTCAATTGCTGATTTAGGTTCTCTACAAAATTCAATTATCTGCCCCAGCATATCTTGGCCATTATCATGGTCACTTTCTTGGTCACCACAACCATGATGTTGACCATCATCTCTCAACAATCCTAAATACCCATCACAGGCCTTACACAAGACTATAATTCCTGCCTCATTAATCTCATACTCTGGCAGTGGTCCATTATACACTCCACAGGCTTCCTTTATCTTCTCAAAACCTCTTCCCCAAGCTTCAATCATACCACTTTTAAAAAATACATTCGCTAATTTCGGATTGTATGGTTTGGAAGAATGTTTCATAAACAACTTATCCGTAGAGTCCAGATTTGGAGGCATCTCACCATCATTCCAAATATATATCTTGTCCTCATATACACTAATCTGAATCGGATTGCAACTACTGTAATCTTTATGAACAATGGCATTCAGCAAAATCTCACGAAAGGCATCCTTATGGAACATAAACTGCTCCACTCTTTGAATTCCTTCATAATCAATCAATGCCTTCATGTATTTTGTATAAACCAAATCAACAGTCTTATCTACCTGTTCGATTAACGGACCATGCACCTCGTCCTGATACATCAAATCAGAATCGGATTTTCCAAAATAGCCGATTTTAATATAAGAACCGGTCACCCATTTTTCTGGATCTTTATAAAACGCCAACATTGCTGCTCGTATCAAATATCCATCTTCATCAATCAGATGTAAGTTATCCATCAAAATGTCATCCTCTACACTTACTTCCTCTTTTGTGAGCCTTCCTCTTTTTACTGCCTTATCTTTAAATAACTGTATTGCATCCTGCTTCAAATCAGCTAAAGACAGTTTTGGCAGAGGTACACCATCCCATGTTCTTCCCTGCATTTTTAACAATGCTCGCTCCAATTCCTTTCCGGTAATTTCACGCATGGTACTTCCCGAACGATAATAATATTTCCCACGAAAACTGATTAAGGACGGATATTTATCAACAACTATTTCCAAATATTCCAACTCCCCTTTTATAAAAGATTCACATCTGCAATAATACCCATTGTATCCGTAATCTTATTAGGGATTCTCTCTAACAAATCCCTTGCATTGTCAATACCAACAACATTACTATCGTCATCTGTACCTATGTATATTGTTCCACCATAAGCATTAGCATACCCACATATCCATTTTAGATATTCATCGTGCCAACTTTCTTTCCACTCTATGGATTGATGTTCCTTTTCCTTCATAATTCTCACCAACTTTCTCATTTACTGCAATACACTAAATCCTCCTACGCCACTTCCTTATACCTCGTATAAACATACTCATAAATCTTCTGCCTATATGCAGATATACTCACTTCATCATAACACTCCGGCAACTCCTCCCACAGTGTATCCCGAATCAAATTATCAACTGCTGCCTTTGTCTCCTGTTTATCCGTCCAGTGGTCAAGTTCTGCAATCTTCTGTTTTATCTTTGCCAGCAAATCTACCGCAACTTTCTTGATTTTCTGAATATCCTGTTTAGACAAATTGTCAGAAAACAACATGTCATATAGTGATAATTCTTCATCATTGGTAAAACCTTCCCTGACATACCGCTGCTGTTCTTCATCCATCTGATTTGCCAGATTCATTAAATCAGCAAACGTCTTTTCAATGGTTGCCCGATCCTGCTCACTGTTATACGCATTGATGATTTCCTGATAACGAAGCAGATAATTAATCCGCCTTGGATTGGAAAACAGCATAATATCCAATCTTTCTTTTACCAGTTCTTCCAAATCTTTCATTACAAGATTTTGTTTCTTATTCTTTGCAAATTCCCTGATAAGCAGTTCAAAGTTAATCCCACTGATATCAAAACGCTTAAATGGCACATCTCCCACTGTCTGTTTCTCAATTACAATATAGTCATTTACAATCCCATTAATTTGCACCATCAAATCGGTATTATCAGAATGTTTCCTTTTCTTCATTAACGCATCATATATCGCAACTATGGCATCCTTATATGCTCTGATTTCATCAGAAATATCGTCTCTGTCTGCATATTTTATCAATCGAGACAATTCACTGGCATATGTCTGATATGTTTTCTTGATTTCCAGACTTTCACACATAGCGTTTGTAGCATCCTGTAAAAGCTTCAACTGCTCAAAGGTACCCCTCTCACATTGAACTAATTGTTCCAATTCAAAGTCATGCCTGCTTAAATAATCTTTTGCAGAATCTATCACTTCATGAATTCGGGCAATCAATTTATCCTTATCTACCGTTGGATCTGCCCCTGCAATTCCTTCTGGGTTTGCCGTATAATCTGCCAAAGCCTTACGAAGTGCTTTCACAATGCCTATATAATCCACAATTAATCCATTGCTTTTTCCCTCTGATACACGATTGGCTCTAGCTATTGTCTGCATCAGTGTATGTGCTTTTAACGGTTTGTCCAAATACAGGCAGGATAACGACTTTACATCAAATCCGGTCAGCCACATTGCACAGACAAAAACAACCCGGAAAGGATTCCCAGCATCCTTAAATTCCTTGTCAAGCTCCCTTTTTTCCATCTTTGCACGATGAGGGAGGATATCCAACCCCCACTTCTTAAAGGTTTGGATTTCATTCTGTTCCTGACTGATTACAACTGCCATCTCTGTTTCTCTCATCCATGCCAATTTACGGGACAACTCCTGCACTTCCTGTTGCGAAACCGTTTTAATTTGAATTTCCAATTTCTTAATTTCTTCCTCCCAGTATTTCTGCACCAGATGATACATACGGACACATGTCACCTTATTCAGGCACACAAACATAGCCTTTCCACTTGTCCACAAATCGGTATAATGCTTCACAAAATCCTGTGCAATAGAATCCAAACGTGGCTCTGCCGTCATCAAATGAATTTCTTTTGAAAATTCACATTCCAATTTTTCCTGCCCCGACACATCCAAATCTGCATTTTCAATAGCATCCAGTATTCTGTCATTAATTTCCGGATTATCAATATCCAGAATTTTCTCTCCACGATTCTCATAATATAATGGTACAGTTGCCCCATCATCAACCGCTCTCTTAAAATCATAGATAGAGATATAGCTTCCAAATGTCCGCTCTGTAATATTGTCACTGGCAAACAATGGAGTTCCGGTAAATCCAATTCTTGATGCTGTCGGAAGTAATTTACACATATTCTCCGCATATACTCCATACTGGCTGCGGTGTGCCTCATCTGACATTATGATAATGTCATGGTCTGGATAGATTGGCAATTCGTCCGGCTGATTAAATTTCTGAATCAACGTAAAAATGAAACTTGGATTATGTGTCAGCTTATGTACCAAGTCACTGCCACTTGATGCTATATATTCCGAAGCCTTCACATTTCCAAGCAAACCACAATTTTCAAATGTGTCGCTAATC
>JAIDHZ010000024.1 GCA_029052995.1 Lachnospiraceae bacterium
ATTGAAAAATCATTGTTAGATGCCTGTAAAAAGGATTTTGGTAAGAGTGATAATGTAATAGTAAATATGGATCCCGAAACCGGGGCAATTGAGGTGTATGCAGCAAAAACTGTTGTGGAAGAAGTTCTTGATGATGCAACGGAGATTTCACTGGAAAAGGCTTTGATGATTAGTCCAAAGTATGCAATTGGTGATACTGTAAATATTGAGATTACACCAAAGAATTTCGGGCGTATCGCAGCACAGCAGGCAAGAAGCGTAATTGTACAGACAATCAAAGAGGAAGAAAAGAAAGCTTTGTTTGAACATTTTTACTGTAAGGAAAAGGATGTAGTTACCGGTGTAGTACAACGTTATGTTGGACGTAATATTTCCGTAAGCCTGGATGAAAAGATGGATGCACTGTTGATGGAGAATGAGCAGGTAAAGGGAGAGCATTATAGTCCTACAGAACGAATAAAACTATATATAGTTGAAGTTAAGGAAACTAATAAGGGACCAAAGGTGATTGTATCCCGTACTCATCCTGAACTTGTAAAGCGTTTGTTTGAAAAAGAGGTTACAGAGGTTGCCGATGGTACAGTTGAGATTAAGTCCATTTCCCGTGAGGCAGGTTCCCGTTCTAAAATTGCAGTATGGTCGAATGATCCGAATGTAGATCCTGTTGGAGCCTGTGTAGGTATGAATGGTAATCGGGTTAATACCATTGTAGATGATTTAAAAGGGGAAAAAATAGATATTATTACATGGAGTGAATCACCGGCAATTTTTATTGAAAATGCGCTTAGTCCGTCTAAGGTTGTCTCAGTTGATGTGGATGAGGAAGAAAAAAGTGCAAAAGTAGTAGTCCCGGATTATCAGCTTTCACTTGCAATCGGTAAGGAAGGTCAAAATGCAAGACTTGCAGCAAGACTTACAGGATATAAGATAGATATTAAAAGTGAGTCACAGGCAAGGGAAGCATACGGCTATGGTGAGTATGATGATGATTATGAAGAAGAATATGATGATTATGACGATTATGAAGAGGAATATGAAGGCAATTATGATGAAGATGCTGAATATTCGGAAGATTATGATGATAATGAATCATATTCCGATGAATATAAAGACGAGGAGTAAGGATTCAAAAGTAATTTGAATACTTTTTTCTAAATTAGCGTAAGATTTAAGAAGATATTAGAATCCCGGTATTGGACAAAAGGAAGTGATGAAATGGCAAAAAAAACACCGCTTAGAAAATGTGTGGGCTGCGGAGAAATGATAGCAAAAAAGGATATGCTTCGTGTAATTAAGACTAAAGAAGGCGAAGTAAAGGTTGATTTGACCGGAAAACAAAACGGCAGGGGTGCATATCTGCATCTCAAAAAGGAATGTTTTGAGCAGGCCGTCAAATCAAAAGGATTAGAGCGGTCATTTAAAATGTCCATTAATTCGGAGATTTATGATAAATTAAGTAAGGAGCTGATGGATATTGAAAATTAATAGGGCATTATCCATGCTGGGGATTGCCACAAAAGCAGGAAAGACAGTGACTGGTGAATTCATGACAGAAAAAGCGGTAAAGGAAGGAACGGCATTTCTTGTGGTAGTTGCAGCAGATGCTTCTGAAAATACGAAAAAAAAATTTAGTAATATGTGTAAATATTATCAAATAACAATGAAGGTGTTTTCCGACAAAATTTCGCTTGGAAATGCCTGTGGTAAAGAGTTTCGCGCATCACTTGCGATAACGGATGCAGGACTGGCGAAGTCAGTCGTAAAACAGATTGATAGTTTGGATAATTTGGAGGTGCAGTAATTGGCAAAAATCAGAGTACATGAATTAGCAAAAAGCATAGACAAAGAGAGTAAAGAAGTTATTGACTTTTTAAAGAAAAATGGTGTAGAGATAAAGAGTCATATGAGTTCTGTAGCAGAAGAGGATGCCCGGAAAGTAAAGGAGTTTTTTTTAAAAAAAGCAGCACCGGCAAATGCCGCAGCTACAGCTAAACAGGAAAGAAAGCCTATGATAAAGAACGAATCTGAAAAACGTGAAGAAAGACCGGTAAGACCGGCAGGTACATCTATACAGGGCGGCAGCCGCCATGAAGGAGAACGCAGAGACGGTAATCGTCCGCAGGGAGAGCGTAGGGAGGTTAATGGTGTGCGCCGTGAAGGAAAACGCAAAGATGGTAACCGCCATGAGGGTGAACGCCGTGAATTTAATGGTAATCGCCGTGAAGGAGAACGCAGAGACGGTAACCGTCCACAGGGAGAGCGTAGAGAGTTCAATGGCAGCCGCCGTGAAGGAGAACGCAGAGACGGTAACCGTCCACAGGGAGAGCGCAAAGAGTTTAATGGAAGAAGAGATGGCCAGGGGCGACGCGAGTTTAATGGTAACCGTCGCGATGGCAGCCGTCCACAGGGTGGAAGAGATGCCAATGGCAATCGTGGTGGAAGAAGAGATGACCATAGAGAGGAAAAATTATCTATTCCGGCACCAACGGATCGTTCCTCCATGGATAGAGACAGAATGGAGCGCCATAAAGAAAAGAGGGAAAGAGATAATTCTTCCCGTTTTGAAGATGGTGATAACAGAAAGAGAAATCGCAAAAAGAATGAGCAGCATTTTACGGTTAAGGGAACCAAATCTGTAAATAAGCCTGTGCAAAAACCAAAGAAGGAAGAACCGGCAGAACCGGTTATTCGTACTATTGAACTGCCTGAGGTATTGACAGTCCAGGAATTGGCAGACAAGGTAAAAACACCAGTTTCACAGTTGATTAAAAAATTATTTTTATCCGGTGAAATGGTGACCGTTAATACGGACCTTGACTTTGATAAGGCTGCAGAGATAGCGTTAGAGTATAATTGCATTGCAGAGGAAGAAGTAAAAGTAGATGTTATTGAGGAAATGCTTCGTGAGGAAGAGGAAGATGAGAGCTTAATGAGTGAACGTCCTCCTGTAGTATGTGTTATGGGTCATGTTGACCATGGTAAGACATCACTTTTGGATGCAATCAGAGAGACATCTGTAACTACCGGAGAAGCAGGTGGTATTACACAGCATATTGGTGCTTATACAGTAGAAATTAACGGACAGCAGATTACATTTTTAGACACACCGGGACATGAGGCATTTACTGCTATGCGTATGCGCGGCGCCCAGTCTACAGATATTGCTATTTTAGTAGTTGCCGCTGACGATGGTGTTATGCCACAGACAGTAGAGGCAATTAACCATGCAAAGGCAGCAGGCATTGAAATTATTGTTGCAGTCAATAAGATTGATAAAGAAAGCGCAAATGTAGAGCGTGTAAAGCAGGAACTTGTTGAGTATGAATTAATTGCAGAGGACTGGGGAGGATCTACTGTATTTTGTCCGGTTTCTGCACATACCAGGGAAGGTATCGACAACCTGCTTGAAATGATTCTTCTTACAGCAGAAGTGTTGGAGTTAAAGGCAAATCCAAATCGTAAAGCCAGAGGTATTGTTATTGAAGCAGAGCTTGATAAGGGACGTGGTTCAGTGGCAACAATGCTTGTGCAAAAGGGTACACTAAAAGTCGGCGATCCAATTGCAGTTGGCAGTGCCTATGGACGTGTGCGTGCCATGATAGATGATAAAGGACAAAAGGTTAAAGAGGCAAAGCCCTCTGATCCTGTTGAGATTTTAGGTCTAAATGGTGTGCCGGAGGCAGGTGAAATATTTGTTGCGACACAAAATGAAAAAGAAGCGCGTGGTATGGCTGAAACATACATTGCATGTGATAAGGAGAAATTGATTGCTGAAACAAAGGCAAAGATGTCGTTAGATGACTTGTTTAGCCAGATACAGGCAGGTAATGTAAAAGAATTAAATCTTGTAGTAAAGGCAGATGTACAGGGATCAGTGGAAGCTGTTAAACAGAGTTTATTGAAGCTTTCTAATGAAGAGGTGGTAATCAAGGTGATTCATGCCGGTGTTGGTGCAATAAATGAATCTGATGTAATTCTTGCCTCCGCTTCCAATGCTATTATCATTGGATTTAATGTACGTCCGGATGCACAGGCAAAAGATGTTGCAGACAGGGAAAAGGTTGATCTCAGACTTTACAAGGTAATTTACAATGCAATTGAAGATATAGAGGCAGCCATGAAGGGTATGCTTGATCCAATATTTGAGGAGAAAGTAACAGGACATCTTATAATCCGCCAGACCTTTAAGGCATCTGATGTCGGTACAATTGCAGGATGCTTTGTATTGGACGGTTTAATCAGGCGTTCATCCTCTGTACGGATTACCCGTGATGAAGAACAGATTTTTGAAGGTCCTATTGCATCCCTTAAACGTTTTAAAGATGATGTTAAGGAAGTGAAGAACGGTTTCGAGTGTGGTATTGTCATTGAAAATTTTAATGACCTTAAGGAAGATGACCAGATTGAAGCTTATGAAATGGTTGAGGTGCCGAGATAATTTTTATAGAACACTTACTGGTTAATTAGATGAAAAAGTAACAAGATATTATCCCGGAAAAGGAGAAAAAATATGAAGAGGACCAGCATTAAAAACACACGTATTAATGGTGAAGTTTTAAAGGAATTGTCAAGGATTATCAGCTATGATATAAAAGACCCGAGAATCCATCCGATGACTTCGGTTACTCATGTTATGGTAACTTCTGATTTGAAGGAATGTAAGGCATATATTTCCGTTTTAGGGGATGAAGAAGCATTAAGTGAGACGATGGAAGGATTGAGGAGTGCCAGTGGATTTATCCGCAAAGAGCTTGCCAAAAGCATTAATTTGAGAAATACTCCGGAAATCACGTTTTATTCGGATAATTCCATTGAATATGCAATTAATATGTCTAAGAAAATTGATGATGTTATAAAGCAGCAGGAACATGATGAAGATGATGCAGAATAACGTATACGAAAGTAATGTGCAGACAGCCAGTGACTGAGCCGACAGGCGATAAGTGATGCTCAAAATCTTTGATTTTGTAAGCAGAACTTATGCACAGTCTGTGCACTGCGAAGTTATGATATAATGTACACAAATCCACTTGCTTGCAAGGGTGAATTTGTGTGCTTTATTGAACAAGCTATGCTTGTAATTTAATGAATTGCGCTGATGCGCAAGCAGGTCATCAATTTTCTTCGAAAATTGGTGACATATGATATATTACAGAAAGACAGAGGTAAGCATGAACGATTTTATTAGGGAAATTGAAGAGGCAGACAGTATTGTAATATTAGGGCACATCCGCCCGGATGGTGATTGTGTGGGTTCCTGCCTTGGCGTTTATAATTACATACTGGATAATTATCCGCAAAAAACAGTTGATATATATTTAGATCCGTTTAAATCAGAGTTTATGTTTTTGCGGGGAGCTGAACGTGTTTTGCATGAGAAACAGGAAAAAACCTATGAACTGTGCATCTCATTAGACAGCGGGGATTTGGACAGGCACGGAGAGTTTCTGCCATTTTATCACACTGCAAAACGGACTATGTGTGTGGATCATCATATAAGTAATCAGGGATTTGGGGATGTATGTTATGTAATGACAAACTGTAGTGCAGCTGCAGAGTGCATTTATACCCTTTTGGATGCAGATAAAATTGGTATGGAATGCGCAGAATGCCTGTATCTTGGTATTGTGCACGATACCGGTGTGTTTAAATATAATAACACAACAAAACAAACTATGGAAATTGCCGGCAGTTTGATTGAGAAAGGGGCAAGAAGCCAGCTTATCATTGACGGTACATTTTATCAGAAATCATTTAAGCAGAATAAAATGCTGGGTAAGGCATTAGATGCATCATTTTTGGCATTGGACGGCAGAGTAATAATATCCTGTCTTACGAAGGATGTATTTGATGAATTTGATGCCACCAGCTTAGACACAGATGGTGTGGTAGACGCACTTCGTATTACAGATGGTGTGGAATGTGCTCTTTGGATGTATGAATATCCGAATCAGGGTACTTTTAAGTGTTCCCTGCGCTCAAATGAACTTGTGAATGTGAATAAAATAGCCTGTAAGTTTGGTGGAGGAGGTCATGTAAGGGCATCCGGATGCGAGGTTACCGGTGATAAGGATTCCATTATGGAGCAAATATTGGATATGATAAGGGCACAGTTAGAAGACTAGTGTACTTACACGTTTTATTACAGAAATAGAAACGGTTTGGTGAGACATGTATCATGGCGTAATTAGTGTATATAAAGAAAAAGGGTATACATCCTTTGATGTGGTGGCAAAACTTAGGGGTATACTGAAACAGAAGAAGATTGGGCATACGGGAACGTTGGATCCGGATGCAGAGGGAGTTTTGGTCGTATGCCTTGGCAGGGCGACAAAACTTTGTGGATTGCTGACAGATAAGAGTAAAACTTATGAAGCTGTTTTGCTTCTTGGAAAAACTACTGATACAGAGGACAGCTCCGGCACTGTTTTGTCAAGTTGTGACGTCACAGCAACACCAGAGGAGATTAGGGAGACCATTTTATCTTTTAAAGGAGAATATGAACAGATACCGCCTATGTATTCGGCTATTAAGGTTAACGGAAAACGGCTTTATGAGCTTGCCCGTGAGGGAGAAGTGATTGAACGCAGCCCCCGTAAGGTAATCATTCATGACATTCAGATTCAGAAAATAGAAATTCCTTATGTAACCTTTACGGTGTCTTGTGGAAAGGGAACTTATATACGGAGCCTGTGCCGTGACATCGGAGAAAAGCTTGGCTGTGGTGGTATTATGGACAGGCTTATTAGAAACAGCGTAAATGCGACAGAAACTGGTATGGTTTTTACAAGGGAAAAATCCCATACCTTGGACAAAATCGAAAAGCTTGTTGAAAATCAGGAATTTGAAACACATATATTACCGATAGATGCCATGTTTCCGCAGCTTATGAAGTGTTATGTTAATGAAGATGGAAACAAAAAGCTTTATAATGGTAATCTATTAAAAACAAAGGATTTTAAGGATGTCATTGAAAAACCTGAAGATGGTGAAAAATTTCTGGTCTATGATACGGATAACGTGTTTTGTGCAATATATCAGTATCAGGATAAGTTACATGGTTTTAAGGCAGAGCAGATGTTTTTGATGAATGACAGGAAAAATTGTTAAAAAGTTATGTTATATTTAAAGAATGAAGAGGCAAGACAATTTAATACTAAGAATACGGCTGTTGCACTGGGTAAATTTGATGGAATTCATTTGGGACACCAGCTATTAATCAAAGGACTGTTAGAGGAACAGAAAAAGGGCAGGCAGGCTTTGGTTTTTACTTTTGGTGATGCACCCAATAAGATACTTGGAAAAGGCTTTACTAAAAACATATACACATCAGAAGAAAAAGCATATTATTTTTCCAGATTTGGCATTGATGTATTGTTAGAATACCCATTTACAAAGGAATTTGCGTTCTGTACACCGGAAGATTTTGCAGCAGAATGTCTTGTTGGTCAATTAGGTGTATCATCTATTTATGTAGGAGAAGATTTTCGTTTTGGCAGAGGAAGGAGCGGTAACGTTGCTTTGTTAAAGGCATTAGGAAACCAATATAATTTTGAAATCCATGCGATTCCCAAAAAATCATTACATGGAAAGATAGTAAGCTCCACTGCCATTCGTGATTTACTGGAGAATCATTTCCATGCTGCAAATGAAATGCTTGGTAATCCTTATTTCATCTATGGAGAGGTAAAGCACGGCAGGCATTTGGGCCGTACAATAGGATTTCCTACCATTAACCAGCAAATCCAGGAACATAAATTGATACCTGCCTATGGTGTATATGCAAGCAGGGTAGAAATCGATGGTATATATTATAAGGCAATCAGCAATCTTGGTGTTAAGCCCACCATTGAAGGAGAACGCAAAGCGGGGCTTGAAACACATATATTGGATTTCTCCGGAAATTTATATGGAAAATACCTGCAGACGGAATTGCTGTATTTTATACGGCAGGAGGAACGGTTTGCTGATATTGGAAGTTTGAAGGAACAAATCCAGCTTGATATTGCATATGTTTTAAAAGAATAGACAGGATGTTAATTGGATTTTTAGGGTAAGTTATTTATCAACAGTTCCTAAGGATAATATTTGTGGTATTAACAAATCTGAGTCATTTGGATTAAATTACATTAAATTTTTATAAAAATTAAAAAAATGCTTGACGGATTGTCTTTCTTTTGTTATACTTAACAAGTCGTCAAGGACAAGGCCAATTGGTCAAGCGGTTAAGACGCCGCCCTCTCACGGCGGAAACAGGGGTTCGATTCCCCTATTGGCTGTCACATGTAAAGGCTAGAATCTATGCGGGTTCTAGCCTTTATTTTATGTAAACTAACTATTTTACTAACCTAATTACTAACCAAAATCACTAATTCTATTTATTCCTATATCTTTTCCTATAAATCAATTAAATTATTAACTGCATTTCTCAAGTTATCATCATAAGAATGTACATACAGGCAATTAACCCGCACGCATCCAGTGTTGAAAATAGTAAGATAAGCAAATGATATTTGTAAAGAAGGTATACAGAAAAGTTTTAACCAAGGAATCATTTATTAGACGAATAGATGAAGCAAATGCTCTGGTGTATGAATAACTTATAGAGGGGTATGTATAATAAAAATCAACTATTGGGTAGAATTAGCTATCTGGTAGTTGATTTTTGTTATTTAGAATATGTTTAACGTTTATACTTGCAGGATGCCTAAATTAATGTTAAACTATTTGTAAATAAAATAAGCCCCGGAAGGCTTATTTTAAGAGCACACACTGTGCAACCGAATACTCGGCGATTTCGTTGTAATAACGTTATTTGAACTCGCAGTGTAAATCCATAGGGGATTCACATTTATAAAATACCATATAAAAAGGAGGGTGTCAAATGAAAAATGAAAATTACTATTTAGGTTTAGATATCGGAACGAATTCTGTGGGATATGCAGTTACAGATAAAGATTATAAATTATTGAAATATAAAGGTGAACCTATGTGGGGCTCCCATGTGTTTGAAGAAGGCAGTCAATGTGCAGAACGGCGTAGTTTTCGTACCGCTAGGAGAAGACTGGATAGAAGACAACAGAGAGTACAATTGGTACAAGAGATATTTGCACCTGAGATTGTAAAAATAGATGAAAAATTTTTTGTTCGCTTAGAAGAAAGTTTCTTATACAGAGAGGATGCTAATGGAAATAATCCTTATATATTTTTTAATGACAAAGGTTATACGGACAAAGAATATTTTTGTGAGTATCCCACCATTCATCATTTGATTGTTTCACTAATAGAAAGTGATAAAATACATGACATTAGGCTTGTATATATGGCGGTAGCTTGGCTTGTGGCACATAGAGGACATTTTTTAAATGATGTGGATAAGGAAAATGTAGAAAAGGTTTTAGATTTTAATAATGTCTATAAAAATCTGACTACATATTACAACACTTATGATATTGAAATACCATGGAAGGATAATATAGATGAATTTAAAAATATTCTTTTAGAAAAATGCGGTGTGAAGAAGAAAGAGGAATTGTTTAAGGAAGCTCTGTTTGAAGGAAAAGCATATAAAAATCATACAGATTCCATAATTGGTACAAAGGAGGTTTTTACTCTTCTTTCTGGTGGAACTGTGGATGCAGGTAAATTATTTTTAAAGTCAGAATATGATGAGAAGATTCAGATTAGCTTTAAGAAATCTGAAGAAGAATTTGAGGCATTGTTAGGGACATTAGATGATGATGCAGAATTTTTGATTTGTTTAAGAGCTGTTTATGACTGGTCATTATTGTATGAGGCTTCCGGTGGCAGTGCATATATTTCCAAGGCGAAGATTGGGGTGTACGAGCAGCATAAAAAGGATTTACAAAATTTAAAGACATTTATTAAAAAATATTTGCCGGAAAAGTATGATGATGTATTCAGAAAACCAATAGACGGCAATTACGTAATGTATTCCTATAATTTTAATTCTATAAAAACAAACGAAAAACGACCAAACAGAAAGACATCAAAAGAAGATTTCTGTGCATATATTAAAAAGCTTGTTAAAAATGTAGAATGTGAAGAAGAAGACAAAGCTTTTTTTAATGATATGACGGAAAGGTTGGATTTATGCACATTTATGCCTAAACAAGTGGATAATGATAACAGGGTCATTCCTTATCAGTTGTATTATTTTGAATTGCAGAAATTATTAGAAAAAGTAAGTGTTTATCTTCCTTTTTTGAACGGAAGGGATGCTGATGGATATGCGGTAAAAGATAAGCTTTTGTCTATCATGGAATATCGTGTTCCATATTATGTGGGTCCTTTGCATTCCGAAAACAGTTCTCATGCATGGATTGAGCGAAAGGCAAAAGGGCGTATATATCCCTGGAATTTTAATGAAAAGGTTGATTTGGATAAAAGTGAGGCTGCATTTATTGATAAAATGATTAATAAATGTACCTACCTTCCGGGTGAAAAGGTACTTCCCAAAAACTCTTTACTTTATTGCAAATTTGAAGTATTAAATGAGATAAACAATATCCAAATCAATGGTAAAAAGATTCCGGTTGAATGTAAGCAGGGAATATATGGACTTTTTAAGCGGTATAAAAAGGTTACAAAGAACAAAATTATTGATTATTTAAAAAGTAATAATTATTTGGAAACAGAAGATGAAGTGACAGGTTTGGATATTACCATCAAATCTTCATTAAAGTCCTATCATGATTTCAGACGGTTATTAGAGAATAATAAACTGACGGAAGCAGAGGTTGAGGATATTATCATTCATTTAACTTATACAGAGGATAGGGGCAGGATTTATAAATATTTAAATGAAAATTATGCAAAACTTCCATATGAGGATAGAAAATATATATCAAAACTGAAATATAAGGATTTTGGAAGATTGTCAAAGAGATTTTTAAACGGATTAAGGGGTGTTGTAAAGGCAGATGGAACCGGTGAAGCAGTAAGCATTATACAGGTGTTGTGGAGTACAAATGATAATTTGATGCAGATTATTTTTTCAGATGCTTATACATTTAAGGAAGTTATTGAGGAGGAAAAGAGTGCTTATTATAAGGAACATCCGGCAAATGTGGAACAGTTATTAGATGATATGTATATATCAAATGCAGTTAAAAGACCGATATATCGTACTTTAGATATTGTAAAGGACGTAAAAAAAGCTTGTGGAACTGCTCCTTCAAAAATTTTTGTTGAGATGGCAAGAGGCGGTGGTGAAAAGAGAAAGAGGAGTGTTTCCCGCCGACAGCAGATTAAAGATTTTTATAAGAACTTAGATTCTCAGGAAGTAAGGGAACTATCAAAACTCTTAGACAGTAAAACGGACAATGAATTACAAAGAGAGGTATTGTATCTGTATTTTATGCAACTGGGTAAGTGTTTATATTCGGGAGAGCCGATTGATATTGAACATTTGAATGTAGAAAGCTATGTAAATGTAGACCATATTTATCCGCAGGCTTATGTGAAGGATGACAGCCTGAATAATAAAGTCCTTGTTATGTCCAAGCTTAATGGGGAAAAGGGAGATAAATATCCGATTCATGCATCAATAAGAAGTAATATGTACTCAGTATGGAAACATTATAAAGATAAAGGCCTTATTAGTGAAGAAAAATTTTATCGTTTGACAAGAAGTACACCGTTTACTGCTGAAGAAAAAATGGGTTTTATTAACCGGCAGTTAGTAGAAACGAGACAATCCACAAAAGCAGTTACAGAGATATTTAAAACAATTTTTCCTGATACAGAAATTATATATGTGAAAGCAGGACTTGCTTCAGATTTTAAACATGAATATGATGTTATAAAATCTAGGGAAGTTAATGATTTACACCATGCGAAGGATGCTTATTTGAATATTGTATGTGGAAATGTATATAATAGTAAATTTACTAAAAATTTTTTCTTAGATAATGAAAAATATTCCATTAAGACAACAACAGTTTATGGGCAACCAATCCATATCAATGGAGAACGCATATGGAATGGGAAAGAATCTATTGCGATGGTGAAAAGAATAGTTTCTAAGAATAATATTCACTATAC
>JAIDHZ010000240.1 GCA_029052995.1 Lachnospiraceae bacterium
AACTATTATTATAGACAAAAATACATTAAGTATTACCGTTTTTTCATCACTGTATTATCACCTTCAATCCATTCCATATACAATTGAAATTTTCATAGTTCTCTTTTTCAATTGGCTCAAAAGGAAAACATATCGTCATGCAAGATTCTCTTTAGCATAGCTATAAGTAATATTTTCAATTCATAAGTTCCATAAGCAAACTGCTCTACTATCTTTCCAGTTATATCTATAATAAGCGTGGTGAAACCGATTTTATCATAATGGTAATATAACCTTTCTTTTGTTCCGGTATTGTACTGTACGGCTAATCTTTCTGCACGATAGTATCAGTAGAGCATCTTTTTTTACTGACATTTACTAATACCTAATTAAACAATTAATGAAATCTATATTTCTCAGTATTTAAACAAAACTCTGTTGTATTAATCAATGCCTTTTCATCGTATGTTAATTTTATTTTACCTTTACAATAAATTGTAATTTCACCATACCCTGCGTATCTGCCTAAAATGCCTCCTATTAGATATTCTGTATAATCACTAAGATTTTCTTTTTTACCTAACACTAATTGCATGTCAGTAGAATTACCATCCATATCTTTTATAAATTTTGTACCTTCCTCATTTGCATATATTCCATAATTGATAGAAATATATGCAACATCTTCAAAAATTAAGTCCGACATACCTGCAACATAAATATCCTGTTCATCAATTTCCAATTCATGCATCAATGTTGCACCCCAAACTTTTATCACAAATGTTTCTTTTTCTGAAAAGGTATCGAAAAAAATATTTCCCTCTGAGTAATCTACAAAATCAAATCTCTCACCAGTTACATCTATTTGCTTCATAGCCCACCAACTTTCCTCAAAATTATTTGCAAAGGCGTACCTTGTGTTTGTCTAGCACCACCTGTAACTTTTCCTCCATACTTTAAAAAAGCACTTCCTGCATCACCTTTCGATACTATCTCAAATCCAGCTTGCCTTAACGCTTCTGGAGATGCATTATAGATTTTCTTAAAATATTTATTGCTATAATTTCCAGTAACACTCATTATTCCGCCATCTTTCAAGACACGTGGTACATCACTATCTAAAAGATTATACTTATACGGATTCAATGCTATTACATGGTCAAATTGACCAGATGCAAATTGACTCAAATCATTCGCATCTCCAAATTGCACTCCTGATCCACCTGGATTAATATCAATATTAGTTGCACAAGGTATTGGATTATCTCCTGCTCCTACATTTAAAATCTTTCTAGGTTTACTACCACCCTCCACATTTCCTGTTACCATACACGTATTATGCACTAGCACACCAAGTTCGGACACATAGTAGGTATGGAAGTCTTCCACCTCAAAGTTATACACTAATACCGGTTCTTCCAGTTCTTCACGTTCTACCTTTGTGATAGGTAAATTTCTTCCGTCTGCAGTACGTATGATATCCCCTGCTTTTAATTCTCCGGCAGGTACAAAACCAACGCCTTCCACATAGAATGGATGCTCTTCTGTAGTCTCTATCTCCTCACTGCCTATAAAGACATGAATAATAGTATACTTCTCATGGATAAAGGTCCTGGCTACTTTCCTGTATCCCTGCTCTCCCGTTTCCGGATTCTCCGCAAGAACATAGTCACCCTCTTGAACCTCTTCAATGTTCTTTTCTCCGTCTGCCGTATTTACAAGCGTTCCTGCTACAAAACAGCCTCTGACTCCGCCGTACTGGATTTTCTTTCCCGATGCGGCATCTGACCTCTCAAGCCGGGTTGTCTTAAACCTGATGTCTGCCAGCCTCGCAAGGCTGCTGGCATCCTTTATCAGACTTTTACCGGATACTGCGGCAATCCCCGCAAGGGCTATGGCCCCGAATTCCTTCGCAATGATGGATGCCGTCATCTTTCCGCCGTTTACTGCATACTCTATTTTTGCATCACCCGCCAAATCAAGGGCGGTGCTCGCCGATTCCACAGTCACATATGCCTTTTGTGCCATCAGGGCGGCATTTTTCACCATTTTTGCAGTTTTTGCCAGTTCTGTGCCGGTCCGTACGGCGCCAATCACATCACCGATTGCCGGAACCGCACATAACAGTGAAAATGCCCCCATAAGCGGGTCGCCTTCCTTGAAATAGAGGACGGCATTTGCCACATCGCTGCAAATACTGACTACAGCTCCCGGAAACCCGAAGGCATTCCCCGCAAAACCGATGATTGCCAGCACGTCATGGATACCGAACATATCCAATATGCTGTTTCCTTTGTTTGGTCCTTCCGGACTTAACCCGAATGGATCAATAAGGCTTACCGGATTCCCTTCACAGTAAGCATACCTGTTCAGGCTCTGGCTGCTGCCGATATCACCAACCTTGATATCCTGATTGATAAACCTCTT
>JAIDHZ010000241.1 GCA_029052995.1 Lachnospiraceae bacterium
CAAGATATAGTATAATAAATTACACGATATACTAAATTATAAAAAGGATTGCCGTTGCGATAAACGCAGGTAATACAGGTGTACAAGAATGGACTATACAAAAATTGGAAAAAAAATGCAGGAGCTTCGTTTGGGACAGGGGATTACCCAGGAACAGGTTGCCGAAGATTTGAACTGTACCATTGCCTATGTCAGTAATGTTGAAAATAACCGGGCAAAACTGAATTTACGTACATTATTATATTATTCACAGCTCTGTAACGTTCCGGTAGATACAATTTTAAATGCCGGCCTGGAGCAAAAAAATGCTTCCACTGAAGAAAAAGAATTAGACACTGAAATGCTTCTCATATTTAACACCTTTGGCCTCCAGGAACGCAAAAAAATCATTAAACTATTAAAAACATGGCAGGAAAGCTGATTCGCCTGCCTGCCATTTACCTCTTTGATAAAGCCAAAATCCTTATTTTTATTTATTCCTTTGTGCATTGCAGTATTTAACTACCACTTCCGTAAAATTGTTTTTCTCTCCATTGGGTCCAGCTTACGTATCGCCGGGTCATCATAATATGAGTCACTCTTTACATGGGTGGTAGATACCTCCTCAAATATTGCCCCTGTCTGCGAGGTAAATGCATGCTTTTCACCCCGAAGCACAGTTTGGATATCCCCAGGTTTCATCTGCCGTTCTTTTCCTTCTAATGTCACAGTCAGGTCACCATACAATAATTGGAAGGTTTCCTCCTTAACCTTATGTGCATGGGTTGGGTGCTTCTGTCCCGGCAGCACAATAATCAGTTTCTTGCAATATTCCCTGTTAATAATATTAATAATAATTGCTCCCGTCTGCCGGAAATGCTTCATTCCATAGTGATGAGAAAGCTCTACCTCAAAATCATCTCCTAATGCAATACCCGCCTCATAGAGCATACCCTTTGCATCATGGATTACACTTCTGGCAAGATTAATATCCGTAAACTTCTTTTTCTCATGCAGCTCTTCATTCGCTATATAATCCTTACTGGCTGTCACACCATCATAAAATTCTCCTGAGGTCATCTGTTTTTCATGACATGGCATGGCAAAGAATACATCCTTTCTTGTAAGCTCGTCCCCTTCTTTCACATCATGCTTTACATAAACTCCCCGCATCAACGAATTCAGAGAATCAATCTCTTCCTGAGAAATATACTTCTGCCCCCTCTTTTTCATCCCACACATGGTTCTTGCCTGTAGTGCCGCCGCTACCCATTTATCAGCCTGCTCCGGATTCATGGAATATGCATTAAGTGTAATGGTTTCCGTAGGAAGCCCTACATGACGTTCCAATATCTTTGCCCCCTTTGCAACGGCAAGCATAGGCGCCGTGTTATCGTCCGGGTCTTCATGCCCAGAATATCCTATAGTAACATCCGGATACCTTCGGTTCATCTTATCTATAAAATCCAACTGCAAATGTTCAAATGGAGCCGGATACTCTGCCACACAGTGAAGAAAGGCGAAATCGCAGCATCTGTGCATAAAGAAATTGTACAGCTTGTCAATATCGGAAAGTGATTTCCCCCCTGTAGAGATAATTAAGGGTTTATTGGCTTCTGCCGCTTTTCCCAAAAGCGGCCAGTCAAGTGCTGAACAGCTTGCAATCTTAATAATATCCACGCCCATATCCATACACCATTCCACACCATCCTCATCAAAGGGAGTGCTCATGGCGATAAGCCCTTCTTCATGAATAGCATTCACAAGCTGATTAAACTCTTCTACAGAAAGTCTGGTACCCTCAAATCTCGGAATATGCTTAACATCCTGTCTTCCCTTATAATCCGGATGAATAAATGTATCCAAATTACGAAACTGTAGCTTTACAGCTGCCTTTACGTTGTATTTTCTTGCAATTTTACCCATCTCACGGATAATATCCATTCCATGCTCCACGCTTCCCTGATGGGAATTCGCCATTTCAAAAATAAATAAATTGTTAAATAAATCATTACCCATAAATACAGCCCTCCTTAATAATCTGCGCTTTTGTATCTTTTTTACCAAACACCTATATAACCATTAATTAACATACCTGTTCAAAGCCAGGCTTTTGCAAACAAAGTATCTGTTTGCTTCTGTTTCTTTAATTCCTCCACATATACCCTATTCACTTCTTCTCCCAGCACACCCGCATAAAATCCCTTTCCCCCAGGCTTCTCGTTTCCCAGCCAGTAAAGGTGGTTAGATAAATCATAACGCTCAATATAATCAATTTCATAATTAAAGCCTGCCTGTTGAAATACATAAGCCAGACCTTTTTCATTAAAGTTATACAAATGCGCTTTCTTATAATAAAAATTTTTAAAAGCATCACACTGATAAGTCTTTACCAGCACGTCATCCACATTGGGCACTTCAATATATAATATTCCACCTGATTTCAGCAATCCCTTTACGTTCTGTAAAAAATCAACCGGCTCACCAATATGTTCCAGTACATGAAACATAAAAATCTTATCAAACTGTTTACCAAAATCCTCTGGATCATTCCCAACAAAAACATTATCCTTACCAAGGCAATCCCTAATATATTTCTGTGCCTTTTTGTCCCATTCTGTCCCATAAACAGCATTTACTTTATCTGCAATGGCAGAAAGAAAATAACCAACGGAACATCCTATCTCCAGTACTTCGTCTACAGGCTGCAATTCTTTCTCCACTCGCCTCACTCTTTGCTGTGCCTCCGGTGAAAATCGTGCAAATACTCTCTGCAATGTTTCATAATCGTAATAACTCTCTGAGTGCACTTCTTCCCGGAATTTACCATCATAATAGTCTTTCAGCTGTTCTTCTACCGGTTTGGGGTATAAAAAGTGCGTCTCACAATCCTCACAACGGTACATTTTATAGATTCCTTCCGTATCATTTCGGATCTTATTAGGAATATAAGATATGTTTTTACTCTTACATAAAGTACAACAAACCTGCTCCACTAAATCACTCTCCTTTCATCGCCTGTATTGCTTTCTCCATATCTTCCTCTGTGTCTATATCATAATTCTCTGACATTTCATACCCTAATATATAATCCCCTGACATAGAATGCTGCTCCAACACAACTCTTGGACGAAACACATCAATACATGCATTTTGGTAATATACCTGTGGAAGCTGCTGCCTTGGCATATTATAACATTCCGGAATATCTGTCATCAGTGGCAGAATACGCTGTCCCTGTACTTTTGTTTTCTGTTCCCCGCACCCTGTATTATCATCTGTCTGCTTTTTAACTGATTCCTGCTCTGCCAGACACCACATCTTATAAGGAATCTCAGCCGCTTTTGCCATACTGCGCACAGAATCTGCCTCAGGGTGATCCAATAACATCTTAATCATGGCATCTATATCCTCCACTCTCCGTACTGGATAAGTCGGACGAAGCTGCACCACGATATCCGGCTCATAGTTCTCCTGCTCCTTCATCCATGTCAAAGCATGAAAAAACACATCATAATCCAGTGCTGTATCTGTGGCATATTCTGCCGGTCTCAAAAATGGAACCTCTGCACCGTAATACTTTGCAATATCAGCATATTGTTCACTGTCCGTACTCACAATGACACGGTTAATCATGTTGGATTCCAAGGCATGCTCAATTGAATATGCAATTAGTGGCTTGCCTGCAATTTCCCTGATATTTTTGTTCGGCACAGATTTTGATCCGGCTCTCGCCGGTATAACTGCTAATATTTTATTCTTCATCTATTCCCAGCTCTTTCCTGCAATCCGCAAGCATTGCATCATATTTCTCAACCAATGAATCTATATTGTCATATATCTGCCCATAATCATATTCAAGCTTTTTATACAACCGTAACATCTCTTTCGTATTATCCTCTTCAGCCACATATAAATCCATATCCTGCTTCAACATAATATCCTCTGCATACTTATACACAAGACTTGCTGCAACGTCCTCATCAAACATTTTACTTGTCTTCGAAAGCAGCTTATTATGGGTTTTAAATTCTTTCCCCAAGTCCCCCCGGTCAGTCAATATATGGCAGCGTCTTGCTGCCTCTGCCGCCTTCTTCATTTTTCCTTTTAAGGCAAAAATTTCTGTACGTTTCCATTGCAGAGCATGATATATATCCTTCCTCTTATCTTCCGGAAAAATATAGTCTTCCCTATTAAAAATCTCTGCCACATCATATTCATTGATACAATATTTTTCAATTGCTTCCTTTAACGGAATAATCTCTGTTCCTTCAATACGTGCTCCACCCTCTGTTGCATTAATTACTTTAATCAAACCTTCTGCTTCTTTAATTGCCTGATTAAACCAAAGCAGATAAACGTAAAAATCTCCCCTTGTCTCTATCATATCCACCATATTGCCTGGTACCATTAAATGGTCAAACTCTTCTGCTTCCGGTCTTTGATTTGTCCAGCCTCCGGAATAAACCTTGCCGTCTGTCAACGCCAAATCCTGCCCAACCAGAATAATCCTCCTAAATCCCATCTCCCTTGCAAAACCAAACGCAAAGGTGGCAACAGAACCTCCCAGCGGAATATCTATATGTTGTTTATTATTTTCCCCCAGTAACCACTCATAAAGCTTATAGTCACCTGTGCCATATATAAGTTTATTTCCATTTACAATATCTAAAACCCTATGGCTTAGGTCAGGTATATACAAAAACGGAATATTTTTTAATCTATCATCAGTAAACAAAGCAGGGTTTTTATTATAGTCAAGCGAACAAAAAATGTCCGGTTCTATTCCTCTGTCCAGTAGATATTTTGCCGTCCGGTCCATTGCCACAATCAAAGCTTTACCCTTTGCCTCCTTTAACGCCTCATAATTCTTATCTAAAGACGGCCCCCCGGCCACTAAAATTGCCGGCATATCTTCCGGGAATTTACCGACCAAATCAGTAGAAAGCTTGGATTTCAAAAAATACGGTATGTTACTGATAGCATTTTCTGTCATCAATCGGTTTTTATTAATAATAGTATTCAAATTCGTCAAAGCGCTTTCCCTGCACTGTCTGAAAATCACCTTAATCTTTTCATACTTTTCCGGATACAGCTCTCTGTACTTAGGATGTGCTTCCATTACAGAAACGCCAACATTAATATTCGTCAGTACACTGCTAAAATGAGTGGACAACTGATCTTCATTGAAGCCGTCAATATAGATTAGCAATCTTTCATCAGACAAAAGCTTCTCCAAATCAAACTGTTCCAAAACATAACAAAACAAAGAAAACGATGGCTCATAAAGAAATACCAATGCTTCCTCATTCAGTTTTCCCATAATCTCTGATAAAATCAATCCATTGCCTATGCCAAAAAAAAATGTAAGAGAGTTCTCTGTCAATTGGATCTTTCCTGCAAATTTCACAGCCTCTTCTTTAGGCCGATAAGTACTGTTGAGCATTACCTTACGCTCTTTGTCCATAATCCCAAGAATATTCGAACCATCCCTTGCTGTTTCCACACAGAACCCCTCATCAGAATAATCTCCATTATTATAAGCCTTTAATATCAGCCCATATAATTCTTCATTCGTTTGTTTTAATGCTGCAACATTTTCCTTCCAATGCGACATTTTTTCCCTTCTCCATTCTTCAAAATCTATCACTGCCACGGCTTTAACAATCCCTCAACTTCTCAATAATATCATACTGCAGTATATCAGCCAGCAATGTATAATCGTTATTTTCCATTGCACCTACTGCCTCCGTCAATGACTGCAGCAATTCAGCCTGCAAGGTCTCATCCTCTATCTGTTCCATACATTGTGAAAAAAAAGGCAGACACTTTACTAAAAATCCATATGCCTGATTATAATTTTCCTGATACAGCAGTTCTGCAATTTTCTCCAATATATCCAATAAATCTTCCATCAGTTTCCTCCATTATAAATATTTAATAACCATAAAATAATTGCCTGCATACCCGTCTGCTATGTTGGTTTCTCCGGTTCTTACAGGCAAACCAAAAATAATTCTACAGATGTTCATAGTATAACATACTTCATTAAAAATGAAAATAGGCTGGCCATTGGCCAGCCTATGAAAAGTACTGTATTCCATATTACTGTAACAACTGAAGAACTCCCTGTGTAGACTGGTTAGCCTGTGCAAGCATTGACTGTGCAGCCTGCTGCAAGATATTGTTCTTGCTGTAGTTAACCATCTCTGTAGCCATATCTGTATCACGAATCTGTGACTCAGCAGATGTTAAGTTCTCAGAGTAATTCTCTAAGTTGTTAATTGTATACTCAAGTCTGTTCTGAATAGCACCCAGTAATGAACGCTGTGCAGATACCTTCTTGATTGCGCTCTGAATCTGTTTAATTGCTGTAGATGCTGCTTTTGCTGCTGCTGCCGCATTACCCTTCACATAAACCTTAGTACATGTAAGTCCTAACTTCTTCAGTGATGTACCACTAATCGAAATCTTCATCAACTCACCCTGGTTAGCGCCTACCTGAAGCTTCTTACCACATGCCATATTGCCGTCTAACAGCTTCATTCCGTTAAATTCTGCTTTCTTTGTGATAGAGCAGATTTCCTGTTTTAACTGATTAATCTCATCCTGAACAGACTTACGGTCTTCAGAAGCATTAATGTCGTTACGAGCCTTGATAGCAAGCTCACCCATTCTCTGAAGGATAGAGTGAATCTCGTTCATGTTACCTTCAGCTGTCTGAATTAAGGAAATACCATCCTCTGAATTCTTAACTGCCTGATTAAGACCACGAATCTGATTTCTCATCTTCTCAGAAATAGAAAGTCCTGCTGCATCATCTGCCGCACGGTTAACTGCATAACCGGAAGATAACTTCTCTGTTGATTTCTGAACTGCCTTAACGTTACCGCCTAACATTCTGTTAGCATTTACTGCCTGCATGTTGTGTTGTACTACCATAATAAATTCCTCCTTGACTAATCAAATCCTTTTGATATTCTTCCTTGATATTATTAATTTATCATCTGCCATCATTTACTTTGATGACCTTTACACTATATATATCGGAGAACACCAAAAATACTTTATACCTGTTTTTAATTTTTTTAAAAAATTTCCGGTAAACTTTCAACCCTTGTTTATGCCTGCTTTTTCCACAACAAAAGCCGGCTTCCTAAGAAACCGGCTTCTGCCGTACATCAATAATCCAAAGATAATTAGATTACTGAAGTAATGATAATACACCCTGGTTAGACTGGTTAGCTTGTGCAAGCATTGACTGGGCAGCCTGCTGCAAGATATTGTTCTTGCTGTAGTTAACCATCTCTGTAGCCATATCAGTGTCTCTGATCTGTGACTCAGCAGATGTTAAGTTCTCAGAGTAGTTCTCTAAGTTGTTGATGGTGTACTCAAGTCTGTTCTGAATAGCACCCAACAGTGAACGCTGTGCAGATACCTTCTTGATTGCGCTCTGAATCTGTCCGATTGCTGCAGAAGCTGTCTTGGCAGTTGTAACCTTTGTATTAGTAAGACCTAACTTCTTCAGTGATGTACCGCTAATGGTAATCTTCATTAATTCACCCTGGTTAGCACCTACCTGAAGTTGCTTACCACTTGCCATATTACCGTTCAAAAGCTTTGTTCCATTAAACTCTGCCTTCTTTGTAATAGAGCAAATCTCCTGCTTTAACTGATCAATCTCGTCCTGAATGCTCTGACGATCATCAGAAGCATTAATTTCGTTACGAGCCTTGATAGCAAGCTCACCCATTCTCTGAAGAATAGAGTGAATCTCGTTCATGTTACCTTCAGCTGTCTGAATCAAAGAAATACCATCCTCTGAATTCTTAACTGCCTGATTAAGACCGCGAATCTGATTTCTCATCTTCTCAGAAATAGAAAGTCCTGCTGCATCATCTGCTGCGCGGTTAACTGCATAACCAGAAGATAACTTCTCTGTTGACTTCTGAACTGCCTTAACGTTGCCGCCTAACATTCTGTTAGCATTTACTGCCTGCATGTTGTGTTGTACTACCATAATAAATTCCTCCCTGAATATAATGCCGCATCCTTGCGACATCTACTAGCAGACTCTGCCTGCCGTTAAATGGTATTTATAATATCTCCTCAACGGAGTTATTATCAAAACATACATTCTATATTAAATTATAATGTATTTATTTTACAATATATATATCGGAAAATCAAAGGTTTTTTTTAATATTTTTACAAGATTTCCTGCACAAAAATTCCATACAATATATTGATATCTATTGCTTTTTATCCACAAAATATGCATCCATGATTTTTGTATTATTCATTGTCTTATGGTAATGCTGAGCCACATTAGCTTTTGTTTTCGAAACGGTATATTGAGACTTTGCATTTGAAAACAAAACACTGAAGCGTTCCCGGTTGCGCTCCTCTAAAACCATAATCTCATTCCCAAGATCTGTACAAACCCGAATCAAATCCTGCAACTGCTTTACTTCTTCTGCATACTGCTCCGGATGGTCCTTCACCTCGACCCTGACACGGTCATATATTGATTGGAAACCCTCATCTAAGGTATTAATCCGGGCAATCTGCATTTCCTTCTCGTTAAGAAGACGTTCCATTTCCTGTTCCTGATAAGAGGAATGCTTACTCAGCACCTCCTGCGCCTTCGTAATTTTTAGTATTAATTCCAAAGCATTTTGCTTTTTATCTAATGCATCCTTTAATATTGCAATATAGTTACTGCTCTGAGCCATGTCTTTCCTCTTCTCCCAATCTGTCTTTGTCCTGACAGTCAACCCTGCATCTCGGAATCTCCAGTACTTCGTCTTGCATCCAAAGAATTTATTCTTCGGAAAAAGTTCAGTTATTACAAAGACGAGGTACTGGCTGTACGCATAACCTGTCTCCATATATCCCTTAATTCCCGAAGCTGTACCAAAATCTCATCCACAATTGCCGGATCCTTTGATACATTAGCAGCTGTCAAACGATCAAAAATAAAAGTGTATATTACATCAAAATCCTTTGCAACAGGATAATCAAAGTTCAAAGTCGTCTGCAGCTCTACAATGATATTCCTTGCTTTTTGTATATTGGTGTTTGCCTTTGCAACCTCACCATGTTCCATAGCCATACGTGCGATATTACAAAACTTTATCGCACCTTCATATAACATTAAAGTTAAATCCGCCGATGTTGCAGTCATAACTTTATTGGTGCCATAGGCAGCCATTGGATTATATGCCATTCTTTCACCTCAGTTATTCCATATTCCATATTGTCCAGCTTCTATCTCAAAAATACTACAACCCAGCCATTGCCGGGCATACTTCTCCGACACCCCTGGGTGTACTGACACAACAATAATTAGTTAAACCTGTGCGGTTTTATCAAATATCGCTATGCCAATACACCCTTGCAGAAACATAAGTACATCATTGACTAAGTTTTGTCAGTTACATTCCAAATAGTTGTGAAATATAAGTCTGTTGTGACTGGAGCTTTGCCAGTGCAGTCTCCATTGCTGCAAACTGTGCATAGTACTTTTCTTCCTCTTTAGCCATCTTATCCTGCATATTACTGACTTTATCCTTGTAATCATCTATCTCTTTATCAATGGTTACATCATTATAAAATGTCATTGCACTGGATAGTCCGTCCACTCTGCCCATTGCCTTTTGCAGGTTATTATAAATCTCCGTACCAAGACCGGATAATGTCTTTTCTACTGCATCAGGATTTACCATAATTGCTTTTAACAGCTTATCTTCATAATCAGCATAATCTGCATCATCTTTATTACCATAAATATGCAATGCACCATATTCTGTATAAACACCCGTATTGATACCAAAGGATGCCAGAGAATAATTCTTAACTGTACCGTCTGCACCTGTTACGGCTATCTGCTTGCATAATGTTGTACGCATTGAAGAAAGCAGGCTGCTGATTGTACTATCCCGCCGAAGAATGGATTCCTTAATTACCTTTTCCCAATTTTCCACCTCTTTGTCTGACATAGCCGCCTTTTCTTCATCCGTAAGAGGCTCATAATCCTTTACTCTCGGGGCATGATAATATTGATTCATTTCTTTGATCAAATCATTATAGGACTTAACAAACTCTTTAATCTTATCGTAGATACCCTGTGCATCAATTCCAACAGAAAAAGTTTGGGATTTTTCTCCCGCATCAGCTGCTTCTACTGCTTCAATAGTTAAACCGTTAATACTAAAGGTGTTGGTTGAATTCTCATACTTAACGCCGTTATATTCAATAATTGCATCAGACGCATCTATTCTTCCCTCATCACCAGCATTTAAATCAAGTCCTAATACGGTAAGGAGACCTGGATCATCTGTCTCAATAGTAAATCCGTTATCTTTACCTGTATTCTTTGCATTAAGATAAAACCTTCCCTGCCCTGCATCATAGCTTGCATCAATGCCAAGCTTAGACATCTGCTTTGCCAAATCATCCAAAGTTGTATTATTGCCAATGGTAATTGCGGTACCGTTTAATTTAATCTCTGTACCTGCTGCAACCCCAAGGTCTGTTATCTTTGTAGAGCCGGTTACTTTGGTGTCATCTGTCTTGACTTCCACATTTATCCTTTTGCTTCCGCCGATAACATTCGGTACATCAATGTCATTTTCTGCAGCACTGGCAGGCTGCACCGTGGTGCCCTCACCTGGCTTCACCCCAAGAAATGCTGCTGTAGTATCATCTGCTGCGGTAATCTTAATACCATATCCGGGATCTGTCACTTCCATAGTAGTAACATCTTCACCATCTTCATTCTGGGTTGTTGTTGCTGTCATCACAGTACTGCTGTTTGTAATGCGAAAATTACCGCCTGCAAAATCTACAGACATATCTCCATATCCATTATCAGAAAGCCGCTGGTTAATACCATCAATAACATCCTTTAACGTGGCTTCATCTCCAAGACCCATACCGCTGACATCAACAGTAAAATCAGCCTTCCCATCTGCAGATACGGTAAACTTCATATTCTTAATCTGTTCAGCTAGATTATCACCATTGTCATCCTTCAAATCAGACAATTTGGTAGCCGAATCTATCGCTGCTCTATAAGATGTGGCGGTATATGTTACATCCTTACCGTCAGCATCCTTGTTAATCCTCTTACCGGTCCACATCTGTGCTGTAGCCGTGCTTAACACCTTCACCCTATGGGAACCATTTACCGCATTGTTACCCGCTGTTATTTTCACACCGGATAAATCTCCGGTAACTGCCTTGGTTCTATAAGAAGACACACTCTTAAAAGTAGAAAGCGCCCCCTTATAAAAATCCATAATCTTTGTATTCAGGGAAGCCCAAGCTTCTTTTTTCCATTCAACCTTTGTTTTTTCCTTTTTGATATTGTCAACCTTTGTCTGGTATGCCTTTGATAACTGCTGTACCAAGCTCTCCGTATCAAGACCGGAATTAAGGCCTGTTAATCTTACTCCTGCCATATTATCCCCTCCTATCTCTTTTCATCTACTAAAAGACCCGCAAGTTCCAATGTCTTTGCAATCATGTCAAGTGTCTTTTCCGGTGGAATCTCTTTGATAACCTCATTGGTTTCTGAATCCTTAACCGTAATAGTAATTCTATTGGTTTTTTCATGATAACTGAACTCGCATTGTGTATGGGTAGGACGAATCTTTTTATTAATATCATCTAAAGCACTCTTAACCTTCTCAGGAGAAACATCCTGTATATTCTTGTGCCCATCCTTCCTGTCCTTATCTTCCTTCTGCTCCGGGTTCCGGTTATCACTTCCCTGTGTCTCAACCACCGGACGAAAAGTCTGCTCAGCAGCCTCTTCCACAACCACCTCTGTTCGCTCCACAGGCACTGGTTTTTCTACCTGTTTAATCTGCGACATTACATTGTTCTGAATTGCATCAATTGCCATAATATCCACCTCCGTGTGAAATTCATATTAATACTCTTACAATACTTATGCATAAATACTATAAATAGTTATACCGACTATTCAATAGATATATCGGACACTATTTATATATATTTTATACCTTTATACATAATTTTGCAAGATTTTACAAAAAGACAGCAGAGTGCGAACCCCGCCTCCCTGCTGCCTTAACCCCACATGCCTAAACGGCAGTCTGTATTCAATATAAATTCCACTTTTATCTCTATTTGAATAAGTTTTTCAAATTCTCTTGTACTGCATCAGAGGCAGCTTCTTTGTTCGCCTCTTTAATCTGTGCATAAACCTCTTCCCGGTAAACAGGTACTGACTTTGGTGCTTTAATACCAATCTTTACCTGTTCCCCCTTCACTTCTAAAACTGTAATCTCAATATCGTTTCCAATCATAATGGATTCATTCGCTTTTCTGGATAATGCTAACATATTATTCACCCGCCTTCTCTTTCATTTTCTGTACGGATTCATATACGTTAAATTTTACGGGATAATCTTCATTATCCACAATCAGCTGAACCCCTTTACCTGTTGCAACATTTACGATAAATGGCGCCTTCATATTAGCTGTTACCTTCGTCATGTCAGAAGGAACCGTAAGTGCCAGCAAAAACAGCAGGTCTTCATCAGCAGGATTTCCCAGGGGCTTCAAAAGCTCATCCTCAATCATCGGACAATATTCAGCAATAAGCATAAGCG
>JAIDHZ010000242.1 GCA_029052995.1 Lachnospiraceae bacterium
GTGTCAGATGTAGAATATATTGCAGATGAAATATTGATCATGAAAAAGGGAAATCTGATTGCCGAGGGAACGGTATCGGAGCTTACGGATTCCATTTCTGATAAGGTGTGGAGCGTAACAACAGATAAAGACCAGGCGGATGCACTCTGTGAAAAATACAGTATTCTCAATCTGCGCCATACGGGGGGTGAAGTGGAGCTTCGGATTGTGTCGGATTCGGCACCCCATGACCGGGCAGAGCATGTGGAGCCCACATTGGAGGATTTATATTTATATGAGTTTCGTGAAAAAAATGATTAACAGGAAAAGTAGATAGTACATCATAAGATGAGTATCTGACTTACAATGAATGGTACATTGTTGACTAAGAAACAGGACAGAATAAGGATGAACAAGGAGAGAAGTGAATATGAGGGAATTAATAAAATATGAATTTTTAAAGCTGTATAAGGCAAAGATGAACCGGATTGTACTGGTCTGTGTGTTTGTATTTTTAATGTCTTGTATGATATTAGGGGTGGAGCAGACCATGGAAACGGATAAGAATGGAGAAATAGTTACGGGATTAACTGCTATCAGACTGACAAAGGAAAATGCAGAAATGGTTTCGGGAACGCTTTTTGAGGAACGGCTTAGCACTGATTTGCAGGAGTATCAGAGCTTATGGAATAATTCGGACAACAAAGTGGAGGTGGGGACGATAAATGAATACTGGAATGAGGAAATGCAGATAAGCTACTATAATGCCAGAGCCGGATATTTTATGTGGTTGAACCATAATTATGATGAACCGGGAATACGTACATGGGGTGAACAGCTCAGAGCACGGGATTTTTCCGATGGGGCGAAGTTTTATGAGACAAGAAAAACAAGGATTGATGAAATCCTTTGCTATGGCACCAGTGACTGGGAGTACAGTGAGGCAGAGCAGGCATATTGGCGTCAAAAGACGGAACAGGTGGAAACCCCTTACCGTTATGGATATGGAGAGGGGTGGCAGCGGATACTGGATTGTCTGGCATTTTTTATGTATATCATCATTGTCATCTGTATGCTGGCTGCATCTGTGTATGCAGGAGAGTATGAGCGGGGAACAGATCATATCATTTTGACTACAAAGTACGGAAAAAGTAAAATTGTTACGGCGAAAAATCTGGCGGCGGTTCTTTATGGTTTGCTGGTTTTGACAATTCATGTGGCAGCCATGTTTGTTTTCCTGTTGAGCTGCTTTGGAACGGAGGGGGCAGACCTTCCGATTCAGGTGTGTGACGCTACCTTCCCTTATCCGGTTAACTATATACAGGCAGTGCTGATTGGGACAGGGATTTACTATGTGGGCTGCATCGGAATGATTGCTGTTACCCTGTTTTTATCTGCAAGAATGAAGCGGGCGCTGCCTGTGTTTGCCACGGTGTTAGGTTTTGTATTAATTGGAGTAATATTTAAGGAGAGTATGACTAATGGAATATACAACCATATCCGAATATTACTGCCTTATCATGCGTTAAATGTAGGTGCATATTTCTTTGACGGAATGATTTCCTATCCCTTCGGCAAAATTGTATTTAATTTTATAGATATGTGCTATATTGTATAT
>JAIDHZ010000243.1 GCA_029052995.1 Lachnospiraceae bacterium
ATATTAGAGATAATTTTGGAGGTGTTAGTATGATAGCTGTTACTGCAACTGATATTCAAAACAATTTCGGTAAATACTTGCAGGCTGTCCAAATGGGAAATGAAATCATTATTGTCAAAAACGGAGTTGAAGTTGCAAGATTAATATCAAAAGAAAGTTGTGTTTCCTTTCTCACAGATTCACTTGTTGGAATTTTGAAAAATGATTATGATGATAAAGCAATAAGGGCAGAAAGGGCAACAAAATATGAAAGTATTGATTGATACAAATGTAATTCTTGATGTCATGTGTGCAAGAGAAGATTTCCTTGAGGCTTCATCAAAAGTATGGAAATACTGTGAAATAAATAAAATAGTAGGCTATATTTCAGCTCTTTCTATTCCAAATATTGTGTATATTCTTCAAAAAGAATTGACCCCTGAAAAAACACAACAAATTATTCAACAACTTTTTTTAATATTTAAAATTGCTGATTTAAAATCCGATGACTTGAAAAAGGCAGCTGCTATGAAAACTTCAGATTATGAGGACGCTCTGCAAATGGTCTGTGCTTCACGAATAAAAGCCGACTTTATTATTACAAGAAACATTAAAGATTTTATTGATAGTAAAGTTGTTGCTATTAAACCATCAGAATTGCTTGATAGAATTTGATTAAATGTATTAATTAGATAGATCACTCGTTGAGCCTAAGTTTGACAAGAAGCCATCCATTTAATTGGATGGCCCCTTTTTGTAGGAATTATTATCACACCACTCCTTGGCAGTTACAACCAGAAAGCAAAACACCTATTCAATTGCAATGGGATCCCACCCATAGTCCTTATAATACTTAATATTAAGCTGGTTATTTTTTACATACATACTAATCAATTCCTTTCGAATTTTGTCAAAGCCTGAATCTTTATCATAATAAATATCAGGAGATACCTCATATCCTTCGCAAAATGCCTTAATATCTTTACTGTATTGCTCTCCGTCTCCGGCAGTAAGATGTTCCGAAACCTTATATCTTCCTTTTCCGTCCGGTGTCAGCCTAAGGCGTGAAGGCTGTTCTTCACCGCCTTCACAGTTTAATGTATTGCCATTCTGATAATATGCAAAGCCCCATAAATTACAGAACACCACCACATCATCCCCCTCATTTACCATAGCATGAATAACCGGTGCCGGTATAAGCACTCCATCTTCCAAACCATACATCTTTTCCGCTGACATTATTTCCTCACAGGCTGTCCTTAGAATTTCATCTTCTCCGGTATATTGAAATGCCGGCAGGCCTTTGCCTGCATTCTGCCCACTTTCCATAACTGTTTCAATCGCAATTTCCTGTTTAGACAATGTTTCATCTGCCAAAGAACAGGTGTACAGCGTATATTTGTCATCCTCTGTAACAACAAGAAAACTTTGCTGTTCCGCTCCGTCCTCATCTGTCCATTTAATACAATTTTCACTGTATACTGTTTCTTTGCTAATCAGTTCATTTAATTCCGGCATTTTTCCTTGCATTTCATCAAAGGTACGGTAAATATGCGAAATCTCATAATTTGTCCATTTTTCCTGTATCTCTTTAAGCTCTTCCCCATATTCTACTATATCTAATGCTTCCGTTTTCCCTGCCATAGACAAATTGTAGGTGTATGCCGTCTCCGGGAAATTCCCTTTTTCAGATTTTCTAGTAT
>JAIDHZ010000244.1 GCA_029052995.1 Lachnospiraceae bacterium
CTTTTCTTACGGTCTCTTCTAATTCCTCTCCTCCCTCATCCAATTGATTCCTTGCCATTTCCCCTGCTTCCATTTTCTGTGCAAGAGCGATTTCTTCATCTGCACTCAGCAATGGCACCTTGCCAATCTCCTTCAAATACATACGGACAGGATCCTCGATATTCGTCCCTTCCGGCACTGACAAATCAATCTTTTCCACTACAAGGTCTTCGTCATTTTCCACGTCAAGCAAAGCATCTTCATCCGGATCTTCGTCGTCCGCAGAGATGGTCAATACATCTACCTTATTCTCCTCCAGAAAATCGAAAATTTCTACCATTCGATCCGTAGTCAGTTTTACATCCTTGCATGCCGCAAAACAGGCAATAATCTCATTATCCTCAATCACGTTTTTCCTTTTCTTCGCTATCTCCAATAACTCCTGTAGCTTTTCCTGAAATCTTGTTTCATCTGTTGAATTTGTGTTTTGTTCTGCCATTTTTCCTTCCTTCCTAAACTGGCCATTTTAAGCCTTTATCTTACTCTTTAATCAAAAAATAATTCATATATTATAAAAAACTAATAACAATACGGTTAATCTGTGCCTTTTCAAGCAGTAGTTTCCCTGTTTTTTCAAGATCCCCCTTTGCTTCTTCCAGGCGGTGCGTCACGCTGCGGAGCTTAATGCTTCTCACCAATTCTGTAATTACTTTAGACTTGTCCGCTTCTGATATCTCCATATCAAAGTCCTGCTGCATAATAGCAGCCGCTTTATCATGTTCCTCTTTACTCTGAAAACGGTTCATAACCACAGCCGGCATTACCCTTCCCTGCTCTTCATACTGTTCAAATAATGTTTTTACAATATCATGGTAAACCGGTTCAAAAAAATCATCGGGACTTAATACTTCTTTTAATGATTTAAACAGCCGGTCATCATTAATAATCCATGTAATCAAAAGCCTCTCCGTCTTAAGCTGTTTCTGTTCTTTTTCCTCTTCCGGAGATTTACGGCTACTTCTATCACGAAATACCGAAGTGTCTACTTTTGCAGTTCCTGAAATTCCATACTTCGTCACAGTTTCTTTCAAACTTTCAACTGAAATATTATATTCCTTAGCCACACTTTCAACATAATTTCCACGCTCTAACGGATCCAATATCAATGACAGCCGTTTTGCCGCCTCCTTTTGAAATCCGGTGCGTTCCTGAGGGTCCTCCTGATTATAATTATTAGCCAAAATCCGAATTTCAAACATAATACCGCTGATGGCTTCATTTATCCGTCGTTCAAAGCCTTTCGTTCCCTCTTCCCGAATAAGCTCATCCGGATCCTTGTACGGTTTCAGGGAAATGACCCTCGCCGGCATCTCAAACTCACGCATAATCTCTAATGCCCGAAGTGCTGCTTTCGTTCCCGCCTCGTCACTGTCGTATGCAAGATAGACCCGCTCGGTATACCGCTTAACCAGATTTACCTGTCCAACCGTAAGCGCTGTTCCAAGGGAAGCTACCGCATTGTCAAAGCCTGCCTGATGCATGGATATGACATCCATATATCCCTCACAAAAAATGATTCCTCGGCGTTTACTTTTCTTTGCCAGATTCAGACCATAAAGATTCCGGCTTTTATCAAACACCGGCGTATCCTGAGTGTTAATATACTTTGGCTTTGCATCGCCCATGACGCGCCCGCCAAATCCAATCACACGGTTATTTGTATCTATAATAGGAAACATCACACGATTCCAAAACTGGTCCGATGCACCATTTTTTTCATCAAACCTGATGAGCCCCGAGTTTTTCAGTTCTTCATCAGCATATCCTTTACTTTTTAAGTATTGATATAAATCATCCCGGTATACATCGGAAAACCCCAATCCAAAACCGGTAATCGTCTCGTCACTAAGACCCCTGCCCTTCAAATATTCCAAGGCATGCGCACCTCGATCCGTCTTTAACATATAATGAAAATAGCCGGCAGCCAGTTTATTCATATCCTTTATTTTGCTTCTCTCATCTGCCTGCTTTTTAGCATCCGGGTCCATTCCCTGCTGCGGAAGCTGAATCCCCGCCCGCTCTGCCAGCATCTCTACCGATTCCGGAAATGACAAGTTCTCATGCTCCATCAAAAAGGTATAAACGTTACCTCCAACTCCGCAGCCAAAGCAATGGTACATCTGTTTTTCCCTGCTCACATGGAATGAGGGTGTCTTTTCATGATGAAAGGGGCAACAGGCAGAGTAAGAATTCCCCTTTTTCTTCAAGTTTACATAACCTGATATTATGTCCACAATATCATTTCTCGAACGAACCTCTTCTATCTGTTCATCTGTATAATACAATGTGCCACCACCTTATCGTTTCCAGCCTAACGGTTCAAAGGCTTCCTGAAATTTCAGTACTGCATAATTATCCGTCATGCCCGCAATATAATCACAGACAACTACTTCCCGCTCTTCGCCATTTTCAATCATGGACGCAAACTCCTCCGGCATCAGCTCCGGATGGATGCTATAGTAACTGAATAATTCCTGCAGCATCCGTTTTGCCTTACCTTCCTCTCCTTTTGCCATCGGATTTGTATACACTGCATCAAACAAAAAGCTGCGAAGCCCCGTCATCGCCTGACGAATTCCCGGGGAACAGACAATATCACCTTTTCCCTCACTATTGGCAATGACATCGTGAATAATCGTATTTAAGCGGTTTCTTGTCGTATTACCCAGCAAATCCGTGCACTCTTTCGGAAGCTCTGACTCTAATAATATACCACCACGGATTGCATCATCAATATCATGGTTAATGTATGCTATTTTATCCGCCAGCTGTACGATTTTTCCTTCTAATGTAGAGGGATTACCCGTTGTTTTATGATTTAAAATTCCGTCCCTTACCTCTACGGTAAGATTCAGCCCTTTCCCCTTCTTCTCTAACCTTTCCACTACACGAATACTCTGTTCATTATGCTTAAATCCCTTTGAGCAGACTTCATTCAGCGCACGTTCCCCCGCATGTCCAAAGGGGGTATGTCCCAGATCATGTCCCAGTGCAACAGCTTCCGTCAGCTCTTCATTCAACCGCAATGCCCTTGCTATGGTTCGCGCCGTCTGGGCAACCTCTAATGTATGTGTCAGCCTTGTCCTGTAATGGTCTCCCTCCGGAGATAAAAATACCTGGGTCTTTTGCTTCAGCCGCCTGAATGATTTACAGTGCAAAATCCTGTCTCTGTCCCTCTGATAAATGGTCCTGACGTCACACATTGGTTCTTCCACATCCCTGCCCTTAGATTGATTACTAAAGGATGCGTATTCACATAAATATTCATGTTCCCATGCTTCTAATTTCTCACGAATGTTCATTATATTGTTTCTCCCAAATGTCTTGATCCTGCCAAATATTTCTCTTTCCATTTTTAATATACGCCTTAAGTCATCAAATTCCTTTTTTATTTAAAAAATATTTTAAGATATTATATGATAGAAGGTATATCTTACATAATTATTTATGTATAATTGGGATATCACATAATCTCTATACCATTTCAATACAACAAAAGTACATATGACAGGATGTCAAAACCACTCCCTGATAAAACATTCCTACAACACAAAATTTTATGACGTAATTAAAAAGACAAAGACTTTTTGATATTTTTTTCATTTTAGGGCATATTATTCATGAGGTGATGATATGGCGTCTTATGTATCCCCGGAAATCCGGGACAAATTTGAAACTCTTTCAATTGATTTAAAGAACGAAATTTTAGAAAAAAATGTACAATTGAATAATATTTATGATTTAATGCAGGTATTAGAAGTCATTGCAAATGAAGATGACTGATTTTCTCCACAGACAGTTCCATTTGATTCTGTTTGGCAGCTTAATTGCCATGGGACTTTAGAATTGTCATTTTTTGCTCCCTAAATTAAATACCCCGATGTTTGCCGCCGAATGATTTTCTGCTCTGCAAGGAGACATAATGAGGCGTATCGGTGGCTACGTGGATTGACGTCAACGCAGCAGATGAATATTCTTGTCAAAGGCACCGGAATATTCAGCAGACAGGAAATCAAGCAAGGGAAACATCAGAGTATTTAATGTGGGTTATACCAAGAAGCAAGGTCATAGATATACCAGCATATATTAAAATGCTACTGCGAGATCTATATATCCTCTGTGAATCTGACATTTCTCTCTTAATTTTTCTCATTGCTGTCACCTCCCCTAAACGCACAAAAATCCAAAAGTCACAAACCTCTTGGATTCCCTTATCTTCCAAAGAAAAGTGCGGATGACAGGAATCTAACCTGCACGGTCCCCACTAGAGCCTAAGCCTGATACCAGATGTATATTGGTTTTAGGTAGGTCTAAAAATGCTTGATTTACGTTATTTGTACGAAATCGTGTCATCTAGTTTGTTTATATTTTGTTTCTCGTTGATGTCAGGATTGATGTCATTGTTTATCAGCTAAGCTATACATTAATATTATACCTACATATATAATTATTGTAGAGTATATTCTTATTTATATCATATAGTAATCTTTTAAAGAATAAAATTCATAGTTATTTTTAATTTTTTTATCCTCTCTTTTTTTAAATTCAATTCCCACATCGCAATTACTCCTATCTACAGCCTTGACTTGTTGATTATCTATTTGCAGACCAACTACTCCAAGGCAACATTTTACTTTGCCATTATGAACAGCAATCATATAATCTCCTATATGTACTTCATT
>JAIDHZ010000245.1 GCA_029052995.1 Lachnospiraceae bacterium
CTACTACATATAGTGATGATGAGCTGCAGGCAATGTTAGATGATGAAAATGCAAATGATACAGAAGAAGCAACGACAGAAGCTACAACAGAGGAGATAACGACAGAAGCAACAACGGAACAGCAGGATATTCCGTCTAATGATAAGAGTATTTTGGTGTTAAACAGCACAAGGGTAGCTGGAGTGGCAAAGGCTTGGATGGACAAATTAACTGGTGCCGGCTTCACAACGGTTAAGACCGGGAATTATAGCTTGTCACAAGAGGCTCAGACAAAGATTTATGTTGCTGAAGAAGGAATGGGTAAAGATTTGGCAGAGTTCTTTACTGACGCAGTGATTGAGGTTGGAAGCCTTGATTCGGGAGTTGATGTATCTACAGCGGGAATTGATATTTTTATTATAATAGGAAGCAACGATACAACTGTACAGCAATGAGGATATTTTATGAAAGAGAGAGTTCAACTATTAGGTATCAGGGTTGATATCTTTTCTACAAAAGATGCCGGTGCTTTGACAAGGCAGTATATCGAGGAAGAAAGCAGCAGGGTTGTATATTTTGTAAATAGCGGGACATTGCTGCTATTACAGGAAAATGACAAATGGAAGGATTTGGTAGATAAAAGTGAAATGGTCCTGCCAGGAGATGTAAGCGTGAATGATAGCATTAATGAGGCTCTCGGTCACAAACGGGATTCATTCTTTTTCGAGAGCTTTTTTGATGGAATGTTAGATTACGCAATTGAAACGGGAAGGGAATTGTTGTTAGTTACGGAGAATGAAGAAAAGTTTACATCCGTTCAAAAACATGTTCATGAAAAGCGTCCTTATCTTGCATTTTCCGGAATGTTTTTGACAGAGAAGGGAGAATCGCTTGGGCATATAGTAAATGAGATTAATTCTGTTGCGCCGGATATATTGATATTGGCGTTGGATGACCGCAGACAGCTGGAATTATTAGAACAGTTCAGAACGCAGATTAATGCAGGTCTGTTTATGTTTGCAGGTAATATTTTATATAGTCAGGCAGTGGCAGAGGCAGAAGTTCCGGAACCGATTCAGAAGCTGAAAATAGGAGAATTGTACCGATGGTTTCGGGTGGGAGGAAGAACCAAAACATTATTTAGAGATATGAAAATCAGATTGAAGTTAAGATTTGAGAAAAGAGGCAAATCGGATGTTAGATAAAAATAACATCCGATTTGTCTGTATTGTATATATTAAATGTGCAATTTAGACAAAAATAAGACGTAACAGTTGAAGAAAATTAAATTATATATGAATTTTTTGGCGAAAAACCCTTGCATTTTAAGATATAGGCAGTTTTACATAATAAAAGATTTAAAAAGATGTGCATTTTTGCGATAATATTTTGGATTGTGACAAATTGAACAAAGAAAATTGAATTAATTTGTGGAATAGTAATATTTAATTTAAATTACAAATGTTGTATTATAATAACATGATTTAGTCAGAAAAAACAATCCAAGGAGGAAATTAAAATGGCTAGTTTATCACTCAAAAATGTTTATAAGATTTATCCTAACGGATTTAACGCAGTTAAGGATTTTAATCTTGAAATCGATGACAAGGAGTTCATCATTTTCGTAGGGCCTTCGGGATGTGGTAAGTCTACTACTCTTCGTATGATTGCCGGACTTGAGGATATCAGTTCAGGTGAGCTGTGGATCGGTGACAAGATGGTTAACGATGTTGAGCCAAAAGACAGGGATATCGCAATGGTATTCCAAAGTTATGCTTTGTATCCTCATATGTCAGTATATGACAATATGGCATTTGGACTTAAGCTGAGAAAAGTTCCAAAAGAAAAGATTGACAAGCAGGTACATGAGGCTGCTAAGATTTTGGATATTGAGCATTTGCTTGATCGTAAGCCAAAGGCTTTATCAGGTGGTCAGAGACAGCGTGTGGCTATGGGACGTGCTATTGTGCGTGAACCAAAAGTATTCTTGATGGATGAGCCTTTGTCTAATTTGGATGCAAAACTGAGAGTTCAGATGCGTGTTGAGATTTCTAAGCTGCATCAGAGATTGCAGACAACGATTATATATGTAACACATGATCAGACTGAGGCTATGACACTTGGTACAAGAATCGTAGTTATGAAGGATGGTATTATTCAGCAGGTAGATACACCACAGAACTTATATGACAAACCGACCAACTTATTCGTTGCAGGTTTCATGGGTATGCCGCCTATGAACTTCCTTGAGTGTAAGGTTGTTAAGTCTGGTGCAGATGTATTATTAATGTTTGGTGCTCATTCAATTAAGATACCAGATTCCAAGGCACAGGTATTAATTGAGCAGAATTATATTGACAGAGAGGTAGTTTTGGGTATTCGTCCGGAAGATATTCATGATGAGCAGTTATTTATTGAGTCATCACCGGAGAGTATTATTGATGCCAGAATTACAATCTACGAGATGTTAGGTGCAGAAGTATATCTATACTTTACCATTGATCAGTTTGATATTACTGCAAGAGTGAATCCACGTACTACAGCCAGACCGGGCGATACTGTACAGTTGGCATTTGACTTAAGCAAAATTCATATTTTTGATAAGGAAACGGAACAGAAGATTGTTGATTAATTTTTCATAATTTTCCATGGAAGAACGGTTGTTAAAACAACCGTTCTTTTTAGTGTGCGCCGTTGGTGTATGTATTTAAATGGAAAAATATTGTTTCGTACAAAAATATCGTGAAAATTCTATTAAATTTTCAACATTTGCTTTCTTTTTTTGTTAATTTCCGTTAGAATATATACTAGGTGTTTTACAATGAAGGTAAGGAGTGAAAAATATGATTTCAAATCAAATTTTACAGGATACACTTGAGGGCATAAAAGCGATTACGCGAATCGATTTATGTGTTATGGATACAGAGGGCAAAACATTAGCTTCTACACTTCGGGATACGGAGGAATACGAAAAGTCAGTATTGACATTTGTAGATTCTCCGGCGGAGAGTCAGATGCTTTCAGGATATCAGTTTTTTAAGGTATTTGATGATGAACGGTTAGAATATGTAATTATAGCTAAGGGTGAGGCTGATGATGTTTACATGATTGGTAAGATTGCGGCTTTTCAGGTTCAGAATTTATTAGTTGCATATAAGGAAAGGTTTGATAAAGATAATTTTATTAAGAATTTGCTGTTGGATAACCTGCTTTTAGTGGATATTTATAACCGTGCAAAGAAACTGCATATTGATACGGATGTAAAGCGTGTGGTATTTATAATTGAAACGAAGAATGAAAAGGATACTAACGCATTAGAAACTGTGCGGAACATTTTTTCAAGCAAGTCAAGGGATTTTGTGACTGCGGTGGATGAAAAGAACATTATTCTTGTTAAGGAAGTAAAGCAGAATGAGAACTATGAGGATTTGAACAGGACAGCAAAAGTAATTGTAGATATGCTGAACACAGAAGCAATGTCATCTGTGCATGTTGCTTTTGGTACAATTGTAAACGAAATTAAAGAAGTGTCCCGTTCATATAAAGAAGCAAAGATGGCTTTAGATGTAGGTAAGATTTTTTATGGAGATCGAAACATAATTGCGTATAGTAATCTAGGTATTGGGAGATTGATTTATCAGCTGCCGATTCCGCTTTGTAAAATGTTTATTAAAGAGATTTTTGAAAACCGTTCTCCTGATGATTTTGATGAAGAGACACTTACCACAATTTCCAAATTTTTCGAGAATAGTCTGAATGTTTCGGAAACTTCAAGACAATTGTATATTCACCGTAATACGCTGGTATACCGTCTTGATAAGCTGCAAAAGAGTACAGGGCTGGATCTTAGGGTGTTTGGGGATGCGATAACATTTAAGATTGCTCTTATGGTAGTAAAATATATGAAATATATGGAATCGTTGGAATACTAATATAAAGAGAAAGGAGCACTGAAATGGTAGTGCTTGATCATGTAACAATGGAATATCCTACAGGAATCAGGGCGCTTGATAACATATCATTTAGGATTCATAAGGGTGAATTTGTTTTTATAGTTGGAAGCAGTGGTTCAGGAAAGACAACATTGATTAAGCTGTTGTTAAAAGAAATTAAACCAACAGCCGGTGAAATCATGGTAACCGGTGAGACATATAGCGACATGAAGAGAAAAGAAATTCCAATGCTTAGAAGAAAAATCGGAGTTGTATTTCAGAATTTTAGATTGCTAAAGGACCGTAGCGTATTTGAAAATGTTGCTTTTGCCCAGCAGGTGATTGAAAAACCGATGCGGGAGATCCGCCGTGACGTTCCTGCTACCCTTACTTTGGTAGGACTGGCAGACAAATATAAACAGTTTCCGAAAGAATTGTCCGGTGGTGAACAGCAAAGGGTTGCACTTGCCAGGGCAATTGTGAACCGGCCGGAGTTAATTCTGGCAGATGAGCCAACTGGTAATCTTGATCCGAAAAACTCTTTGGAAATAATGCGGTTGTTGGAGGAGATTAATAGACGTGGGACAACAGTTGTTGTAGTTACACATAATAAGGAAATCGTTAACATGATGCAGAAGCGTGTAATCACGCTGAAGAAGGGCAGGATTGTTAGCGATGAGGAAAAAGGTGGTTATAGAGATGAAGATTAATACTTTTGGATATAGTATTAAGCAGGGACTTAAAAATATCCGCAGAAACCTTCTTTTTTCGCTGGCTTCCGTGGGTACAATTGTAGCATGCCTGTTTTTGTTTGGTGTTTTCTATTCTATTGTGTTAAATATGCGTTATGAGATAGAGGCTATTGAAAATTCATTGACAATATCTGTTTTCTTTGATCATGGAATTGACGAACAGCAGATAATGGACATTGGAAACGAATTAAAGACAATGGATAATATTGATAAAATAAAATATATTTCAGCGGACAAGGCATGGAACAGCTATATTGAGGATGTGTATAAGGGCGACAGGCAATATGTTAATTCCGTATTTGGAGAAGACAATCCACTGGCAAATTCATCATCTTATGAGCTGACGCTTAAGGATATCAGCACGCAAATGGACACGGTTAAGAAATTAAAAGGCATAAGCGGGGTACGGAAGGTCAACAGCAGCGATGTGACAGCTAAGAGCCTTGAGTCCTTGAGCAGACTGGTAAGCTATGCATCTATAGGTATAATTGGGATTTTGCTGCTGGTTTCTTTGTTTTTGATTAGTAATACTATTGCAATTGGTATTTCTGTCAGAAGGGAGGAGATTGCGATTATGAAATTGATTGGTGCAAAGGATATGTTTGTCAGGGCTCCGTTTTTGGTGGAGGGTGTCATTATTGGTTTGGCTGGTTCGATTATACCGATTGGTATTATATTTTTTATGTATAAATCGATAATTGGATATTTGTCTGAGCATTTTTCGATTATTGCAGATATGGTGGAATTTGTTCCATCCAGCCAGGTGTTCACAGGTATGTTGCCGGTTTCCCTGGTAATGGGAGTTGGCGTTGGTTTTTTTGGAAGCTTGGTCACAACACACAAACATTTAAGGGTTTAGTTGAGGAGGCTTGTATCATGGGAAAAAATATCTGGAAAGGATTTACTTGTATTTTACTTACATTTTCATTGGCAGCAAATAGTATAATGCAATATAAGGTTACAAGCTTTGCAACCAGTGAAAGTACAACAGAGGCTGGCATAACGGATAATGGAGTAACAGATGCTTCTGTCTCAAAGGCCAAAGAAGATGCAGCGGAAGCCAAGAAAAATAAGAAAGCTGCACAGGAGATTTTGGATAATTTGCAGAATGCAAAAAAGAACATTCAGGACTACATTACACAGCTCGATAAAGAATTGAATCAAATTGAGATTGAAATCAGTCATTTGGAGCAGAATCAAAAAGAACTGCAGGAAAGCATTAAAGAGACCAAAAAGCAGCTTAAGGCAGCACAAGAGGCTCAGGAAAAGCAATATATGGCAATGATGGAGCGCATTCAAATGGTTTATGAATCAGGGAATAAGCGTTATTTGGATATATTGCTGACAGCTTCCTCTATGACAGATATGTTGAATAAAACAGAATATATTTCACAGGTTTCTTTATACGACCATAATGTTTTAGAGGAGTTAAAAGCTGCAAAGGAGCAGGTCGCAAATATTAAGCAGAAGCTGGAAAAGGATTTAGAGAATAATAAGGCTATGC
>JAIDHZ010000246.1 GCA_029052995.1 Lachnospiraceae bacterium
ATATAATTGTAAGAATCAGTGCAATATAAATGAGAGTATTCTCAAATAAATTTATGGCATCTGCAGCCGATGTAAATATACTTCCAAAATCTGCAATCAGAATACAGAGCATAACCATCTGTTCCGCAGTCTTAATCTTTCCCCATATACCTGCTGCAATGACTATGCCATTATCCGCTGCAACTAACCTGAATCCACTAATAATAAACTCTCTTGCAATAATAACAATAACAATCCAGCATGGAATTCTTTCAAGTTCAATAAATGCAATCATTGCAGAACATACAAGCAGCTTATCCGCAAGAGGGTCCATGAACTTACCAAAATTAGTTACAAGATTATATTTTCTGGCAATTTTGCCGTCCAGCATATCCGTAATGGATGCAACAGCAAAAATCACAAGGGCAATCCAGTTGCCATAGGGAACAAATCCACCATAGTTCACATCACATAACAGTGCCACCAGGAAAAAAGGAATCAATGCTGTTCTCAAAATCGTTAGTTTGTTTGGTAAATTCATACTATCTCTCCTATCAGGTCATACTCATTAAAATCCGTTATCTTTACATTAATAAAGTCTCCACTTAAAAGCTCTTCTTCCGATGATACAAACACACATCCATCTATATCCGGTGCATCCATGTAGGAGCGGCATAGATACATGTTCTCCTCATACAGATACCCCTCCACGATTACTTTTAATATTCTTCCCATCAATTTTGAATTTGAATCATAGGATATCTCCTGCTGTAATGCCATGATTTCATCACGCCACCGCTCTTTTACATTTTCCTCAATCTGATTGTCAAAGGAAGCTGCCAGTGTATCCTCCTCCGGCGAATAAGTAAACACTCCTAATCTGTTAAACTCAATTTCATCAATAAATTCTAACAGAGCTTCATGCTCTTTTTCCGTTTCACCCGGAAATCCTGTTATAAGGGATGTCCTAAGCACAATGTCAGGAATCTCTTTTCGTATATCTGCAATGATCTTTTTGATTTCTTCCTTAGTTGTACGCCTGCCCATCCTCTTTAAAACAGTATCCTCGCTGTGCTGCAATGGCATATCAATATAATGGCATACTTTTGGATTATTCTTTATGACCGCAATAAGTTCCGGTGTTATCTCTTCCGGATAGCAATAAAGCAGCCTGATCCAGACAATCCCTTCAATCTCCGAAAGCCTCTCTAACAATTCCGGCAGCATTTTCTTCCCATATAAGTCAATACCGTATATCGTGGTTTCCTGTGCAACAATACAAAGCTCTGTAATACCATTCCCTGCCAGATACTCCGCCTGTTTTATTAAATTCTCCATAGGCACGCTGCGGTATTTTCCACGAATTTTTGGAATTATGCAATATGTACAGCATTTGCTGCATCCCTCCGCAATTTTAAGATAACCCATGTATGTTCCAGAGGTAATTACCCGCTTTTCATGTGCGGGTGGAAGATAATTTATATCATCAAAATGCTGATATCCTGTATTAATCAGGCTTTCCTCTACTGCTGTAGCAATTGCTTCAATACTGGTTGTACCAAGTACTGCGTCCACCTCCGGAAGCTCTTTAAAAATTTCTTCCCTGTAACGCTCTGCAAGACATCCTGTTACAATTAAAGATTTGAGTTTTCCTGTTCTTTTGAGTTTTCCCATCTCAATGATACTTTCAATACTTTCTTCTTTTGCATCATGGATAAAACAGCAGGTATTTATAATGACCACATCTGCCTTACTTTCTTCATTTGTTATGTTATACCCCTTATCCTGCAAAAGCCCCAGCATAACCTCACTGTCCACCAGGTTCTTGTCACAGCCTAAAGATACAAATAAAATGTTAATCATATATATTCTCCGTATGCATTCTCCTTAAAGTAACGCAGCCTCAACGCAATTATTCATAAGCATTGCAATCGTCATGGGACCAACTCCGCCGGGAACCGGTGTAATGGCAGATGCCACCTGTTCTACACTCTCAAAATCCACATCTCCGCAAAGCCTGTTATTCTCATCTCTGTGAATTCCCACGTCAATAACTACCGCCCCTTCTTTTACATATGAAGCATCAATCATCTTCGGTCTGCCAACGGCAACAACAAGAATATCTGCCCGCCTGCATACCTCTTTTAAATCCCTTGTTTTGGAATGGGTAACTGTTACCGTACCATTTTCCCTAAGCAACAGCAATGCCATTGGCTTCCCCACGATATTACTGCGCCCGATTACCACACACTCCCTGCCTTCAATATCTACATTGCTTCGCTTTAACAATTGTATAATACCTGCCGGAGTGCAGGATACAAATCCTTTTTGTCCGATACTAAGTGCACCCACGCTTTGTGGATGGAATCCGTCTACATCCTTTCTTGGAGAAATCGCCTTTATAACTGTATCCTCATCTATATGCTTCGGAACAGGTAATTGAACCAGGATACCGTGAATACGGTCGTCATCATTTAGCTTTCCAATCAGTGTAATCAATTCCTCCTGTGTCGTTTCCTCGGGCAGCTCATAGCTTTCGGAACGTATTCCTATATATTCACAGGCCTTCTTTTTATTGCCAACATATACCGAAGAAGCCGGGTCGTTTCCCACCTGTATGACCGCCATACCGATTTCCTTTCCCTCCGATTTCATGGCGGCTACCTTTTCCTTTAATTCATCTTTAATCTGCTGACTGATTTTTTTACCATCAATTAACCTCGCCATATTTTTCTCCTTTCTGTTTGTCATCTTTCTTAATATTTTTTCTATATCAGGAAAATCATTTTCTATCATATTCCTATTTCTCTCAAAAATCCCCAGACAGCCTCTCTTCTTCAGATTAATTCACTTTAATATTCTCATACTCATAGGTGGTATATCCTGTCTGTATGTCATTTTCCCATGCAGATTGACGTATACATCTTCCTTCCTCATCAAATTCCTTAATCTCAGCGCCATACAATTTTTCACTTTCATCCTCTTTAACGAGATAATAGTTTCTAATTTCCCTGTTTCCCTCATAGGTTATGGTCTGATACTCATGTGCTTCATCTGCAAAATAATATATATTGTCTATCCTTACTACACGGTTTAATTTATCATACTCGTATTTCGTATCATAACTTAATTCACCTTCCTCATTATATGAATGGGTTACTGTAACTTCTCCATCTGCGTTATATTCATACGCATCACGCTCCATTCGGCCTTTTTCAATATCCTCTTCGGAAGAAAAATCATATACCGTATAATTATAGAGCAGCTCACCGTTATCATCATATAAACAGCAATCAGATTTTATATATTCCCCATTTTCAAATGTCAGTATTTTATTAAGTTTCCCCTCTTCATCATACCGGTAACGCCAATAATTCTCTAAATCCTGCTCAAATTTTAGCACGATAAAGCCCGCTTCATTATAACAATATGCATATGTAACAACTTCCGTACATTCATCCGTAAAAACATCCATTTTTTCCTCTTTTATGAGATTATCCTTTTCATCATATGTTCTTATCCAGTAATAAGCCAGTGCATCCTTTTCATAAGTTTTTTCATAAACCCGGTATGCCGGTTCCATAACCGGCATCTCCTCTGGCAGCTCCATCTCCGTTGTGACTGCGTTTTCTGTATCCACTTCATTAATATCTTTACCGTCTTCGATTGCAGTATTCTCCTGCCCGTTCATTTGTGCCGGGCCGCAGCCATAACAGCAAAACGAAAGTAATAGAGCTATCAACAATCCTTTATAATTTTTCATCTTCCCCCATCCTTTGTCAGCTAAAACAGCCCCGTAATCATCCCATTTGCCACATCAATACACTCGGCAGCAGGAATCTTTGGAAGTCCAGGCATAGTCATAATAGAGCCTGTAATTGCAACAACAAATCCAGCTCCTGCATTCACATACACTTCCCTTACATTGATATCAAAACCTTCCGGACGGCCAAGTCTTGTCTGGTCATCAGACAGAGAATATTGTGTCTTTGCCATACAAACAGGCAAATCACCATATCCAAGTTCCGTAATCCTCTCCAAAGCTTTTTTCGCAGCCGGTGAATAATTTACACCATCTGCACCATAGATTTTTACAGCAATTGTTTCAATCTTATCCTGTAATGACATCTCATCTTCATATAACAGTTTAAAATGAGACTCCTTATTATATAATACATCACAAACCTTCTTAGCGAGTTCAAGACCGCCTTCTCCTCCAAGCTCCCAAACCCTGGCAAGTGCAAAGTCACATCCCATATTTTCTACAAACTCTTTTACAAACCGAAGCTCTTCTTCTGAATCTGTAATAAACTGATTGAGAGTTACAACAATCGGCACACCATACTGCTGCAAATTCTCAATATGCTTTTCAAGATTTACAATTCCTTTCTTTAATGCTTCTACACTCTCGTTATTCAGGTCTGCTTTTGCAAGACCACCATTATATTTTAACGCTCTTACAGTCGCCACCAGCACGATTGCATCCGGCGAAAAATTTGCTTTCCGGCACTTGATATCCAAAAACTTCTCAGCACCCAAATCTGCACCAAAACCAGCCTCTGTCACCACAATATCCGAAAGCTTCAAAGCAAGTTTTGTGGCACATATAGAGTTACATCCGTGTGCAATATTAGCAAATGGCCCACCATGTACAAATGCAGGTGTATGCTCCAATGTTTGAATAATATTCGGTTTAATGGCATCCTTTAAAAGTGCAGCCATGGCACCGACTGCTTTCAAATCCGCCGCTGTTACAGGTTCACCGTCCACATTATAGGCAACAATAATCTTAGAAAGCTTATCCTTTAAATCCTCCATATTATCGGCAAGACATAATATTGCCATAATTTCTGAAGCAACAGAAATAACAAAGTGATCCTCCCTTACATAACCATCCATCTTGTTTCCAAGACCAACTACAATATTACGAAGTACCCTGTCATTCATATCCATGCAGCGTTTCCATACAATCTGCCTCGTATCAATGCGCAGTGCATTTCCATGCTGGATATGGTTGTCAAGCATGGCGGCAAGTAAATTATTAGCTGATGTAATCGCATGAAAATCCCCCGTAAAATGCAGGTTCAAATCCTCCATCGGAACAACCTGGGAATATCCGCCTCCTGCTGCTCCTCCTTTTATTCCAAAACAAGGTCCAAGTGAAGGTTCACGAAGCGCAATGGAAGCCTTTTTTCCCATTTTACCAAGAGCTTCTCCAAGACCAACTGTAATGGTGGTCTTCCCCTCTCCGGCAGGTGTTGGGTTAATAGCCGTTACAAGAACAAGTTTACCATTCTTATGATTTTCTACTTTTTTTATCAGTTCATCAGAAAGCTTTGCCTTATATTTACCATAGAATTCTAAATCATCCTCTGTGATATCAAGCTTTTTGGCCACTTCCCTAATATGCAGCATTTCTGCTTCCTGTGCAATTTCTATATCTGTTTTCATAACAGACCCCCTTTATGAATATTCCAAATTTTAATTAATCCTATTAATTGTATCTATATGTATACAAT
>JAIDHZ010000247.1 GCA_029052995.1 Lachnospiraceae bacterium
TGATAATTACTGTTCGCTGTTCCATAATAATGATACATTGCCGCCTTACAGGAAAAACAGGACTCTGTTTCCTTCTGAATATGCTGCCATTTCCCGGTAGTCCGGTACACCACCGGCGAATTACTCCATTCAAACAAGGTTGCATTGGATTTATGAAAATGCTGTAATGCCTTAGACAAATCCCATCCGTTAATATCTAAGGTTTCATCCAGTTCCCAGTTAAGAAAATCCTGTTGCTTGTCCAGCCGTAAGTAATGTTCCACAGGACGTACATAAATAAAACGCACATCATAATCACTGTCCGGAGAGGCAAATCCCCAGGAACGGCTTCCTGATTCTACAGCATGCAGAATTTTCACGTTTTCCTTTTGTTCAATCTCATTTAATTTCAGATTTACCAGTTCATCAATGGTCCCTTCAAAATCCTTATATTTCATCTCTTACCACCTTCTCATTTATACGTATCATAAACTCCTCTACCTGTTTATAATCCGGCTCTTCCGGCAGACTGGTGTGATTGGCCGCATAATCAAGTCGCTGTTCATACTCTTTTAACACCTCATAAAACTCTTCCCGATAGGTGCCATCTTCTTTCTGGTACCTCCCATTACGGATATCCATCAAAAGAGTATGCTCCTGTTCCCGGCAGGTAATAATTTCCTGTTTTTCCAATATGTCAATTGCCATCATAAATAACCGGATTAAATGCATTGCATGCTTGTTCAGATGATTATTGTCCTTCTTTTTATTCCGCTTGCCAATCTTATCGTAATCCTTAACAATATTATGCATTTCTGCCCAAATGCTACGATAATCCCGAAGAGGATAATGGGAAAGTGTTACATCCATAAAAATCTCTGTTTCCAATTCAGGTCGTTTTGATTCATCCACATAAAGAGAAATATTTCCCTCCTCAAAGCTGGTATATCTGGACTTAAAGTCATACATGGCATTCTTCACGGAGTTTAAAATATGCTGCTCCTTTTCTATTTGGGGATAAGAATCCCTTGTCAATGCATTTTGCAGGCGGCGAAGCTGCTGGTCTGCATAACCTCCAAAAGACTGTATTGCACGCTTCGATAAAAAAAGTCTGCGGTTTGCCAGCAGTTCCTTGCCTATATCATTTATATACAGATAATGCTCCGGTTTTAATCCCAAAAGCTCTATAGTATTGGGATTACAATTTAACAACAGCTGTAAAATCTTGTTAAATCCATAAATCACTGTATCGGTATCGGAATCCACATATTGCTCAAACTGTGTCATTCCCAGCAAATCCGATTTCCGGTTGAGTGCAATTCCCCTGATATCAATATCACTTTCTTCGTTGTTAGTACCATAGGAATAACTTCCTGACAGCCCCAGCAGGATTACCTGTTTTCCAAGATGTTTATTTTTCTTTATAAAATCATATTCCTTATTCTCTAGTATTTTTTCCATAACCTTCTCCTGCTTATTTCTAAAAAACTATCTTGATTTACTTTAGATTACCGCTTGTAACCTATTTACTGTAGTTTAACAGCTTTAATCTATGCCATTTCTTCAATAATATTTCTTTTATCTCCGGAAATAAACATCTGGCTATATTATACACGTTTCATTTTCTCCTATGCTGCTTTTGCGTTCCGCCACAGGCGTAGAGTTTTGCAAACAAAACTCTTTTTTCCTTAACCCTAGTATACGTGAAAATGTAAAAATGCACAACAAAAAATTCTTTATATCCGTATCATAGAGTCAAGTCAGATTTTGATAATACGAATAGTCCACAACTCCTTTTATATGTTCCAGTGTACCCGCTATTAGTTCTTTTACCATAAGACACTCTGGTGCCGGAAGCTTTACCTTAGGACCCGCTATAATTCCATGATTGCAGGATGTCTCAAATCCTCTTGAATTGTAGTTTCTTGGATTCCCTTCAACAAGTACTGCTTCATATCCCATTTCTTTTGCTTTTTCAAAACCATATTCAATTAATTGCTTTGAAATATGATGTCTTTGCAATTCTGTCTTGACTGC
>JAIDHZ010000248.1 GCA_029052995.1 Lachnospiraceae bacterium
TATAAATTCTGCCTTAAAGCAAAGTAATGATACAAAAGAACGCTACAAAAAAATTTGCTATGCTTTAGTGAAATATCAAGAAGAATATCCCTTTTATTTTAAGATGGTGCTTGAAACAATTAATATTGATTTTGATACAACAAACTTTTCACCTGAAGAAAAAGAAACTTTTTTGGTTGGTGAACAAATTAATGATTTATTGTCTATTTTTTTGAAAGCTGGAATAAATAAAGGGGATATTCGGTCAGATATTGAAATTTTACCAACCATATTTTCCTTTTGGGGAATGTTGGCTGGCCTTATTCAAACAGCAACAAATAAGGAAACATATATTGAACAATCTATGAAAAAAAATAAAATGGAGTTTCTATTGTATGGGTTTGAATTACTTTATAATTCTATAATAGTTGGAGGGTGAAAAATGAAAGGAAGATTACTTGCAATATCAGGAAGTCCACACAAAAATGGAGCAACAGGGGAAATGCTTGATTATGCTATGAGAATTGCAGAACAACATGGATATGTTGTTGATTACATTAATTTATATGAGAAAAACATTGCTTATTGCAAAGGGTGTCGTGCTTGCATACAGTTACATAATTGTGTGGTAAAAGATGACATACAAGAAATTGCAACACTGCTAAAAGAATGCAACATTATAATTCTTGCCGCACCTGTTTACTGGGCAAATGTGCCTGCAATTGTTAAAAATATGTTTGATCGTCTTTTAGGAGTGATGATGGAAGAAACACGAACTTTTCCAAAGCCAAGACTCTCAAATAAACAAAAATATATTCTTTTTACTGCATGTAATACACCAGCTCCTTTTTCAATACTTTTCGGACAAAGCACAGGAGCAATAAGAGGTATGAGGGAAGTTTTTAGAACATCAGGAATGAAATATGGTGGAAGTTGTGTATGGACGGGAAATAATAAAACTATATTTCCTAAATATATAGAACGTAAAATCGAAAAGCTATTTGAAAAACAAACTAAAAAAGGACGGTAGTTATATGGGGATTTTTTCTGGAATTTTATGTTTAATTTGTTTTTGCCTGTTATCAGCAAAAGCTGCAACCGCAAAACTGCACTTAAAAAAAATGGATAAAATGCTGATTAAAGTTCACAAACCTGTTAGTGTATTTTTGATTATAACATGTTTTGTACATATTTTTTATGTTGTTCCCATACTAAAAAACCGCAATTCGCCTGTGGTGATTTCAGGAATTGTTAATGTAGCGTTTATGGTCTTGCTGATTTTCTTATGTCATGCGATAAAAGATAGAAAGAAAAAAATATTGTGGCATAGGGTATTGACTATTCTTATGGCAATAGGTATTATAGGACATTTTACGACATATATAATAGATTTTAACAATTATCAGAAGAATGTAGCAAATATAGAAATTGATGCTATTAATTTGAAAAATGCAGAAGATGGGATATATAGAGGAGAATGCGATGTGGGTTATATCTATGCCAAGGTAGAAGTTGAAATCAAAGATGGTGTGATTGTTTCGATCAATCTTTTGGAACATAGGAACGAACGAGGTAAACGTGCGGAAGACATTATTGATAATGTAATATCAGAACAGAAAATTGATGTAGATGCAATAAGTGGAGCTACAAACTCCAGCAATGTTATAAAAAAGGCGATTGAAAAAGCTTTACCCGTTTCTCCGTAAGATAAGCAATTTCAAATATATTTATCCTATAATCACTGACATACGGTTTCAACTCATCCGGTATATCAATACTGTCATAAAGTGTTCCGGGTGCCGACCAGTGTTTCTCTCCAAAATACAGCACCATGGTGATAACCGGATATTTTTTCCTTTCTCCCCTTACTAATTGGCTGCAGTATGCTGCTCCATCATAGCCTATTACCCGCAACGGCAAAGAATAGATTTCTCTGTAACTACAACTCTCTAAAATCCAAATATATCTTTCCTCAATTTTCTATTTTCAAGCAATGCCATATAACGACGAAATGTTACCCTTGCCTTATTATTTCTTTCTTCCTTTTTTATCATATCCCAATTTGTCTTTAACCGGCGACGGGGCGGTGTGCCGAAATAGTGCAGTCCGACATGTTCATATTCCGGTTCCTCCGGCACAAAGACTACGCTTCCTGCTTCTTCCATCACCGGATCATGCAGCATTTCATCATAAATTTTCCACAATGCCAAAAAATGTCTGTCATTCAAATGTTCCATTGACTCTTTAAAAAAATCCGAAAAAGTATATACATGATAATAATTTTCATCTGCATATTCCATCAAATCCAAAATCCAGTATAGAGGGTTATCAACTATATATTCAGATTTTATAATATTTTCAAAACGGCTTTTCAGATTAGCAAACCAATTCTTTAACTCCTGCGAAAACTGAATACTCTTATCATAACCCCAAAATAAAATCATATCATCTGATGTGACTCCAAAAAAATCCATAGTAGGAACAGAAATTGTTTCCTGCGGAATTTCTCGGTCATACAGCAACCGTTTCCTTTTTGCCACATCCTTAACCTGTTCCCATAATTCCCAGAAGTCAACATCATATGTCTCAGAAATAACCTTAAACACATATGCCGGTGCATCCGTCAATGCTGCAAGAAGGCAAATAGTTTCCATATTCTTATCCTTATATTTTTTACTGATATCAACCGACATATTGTACTGTTTATAATATGAACGCAACATTTCCACGATAAATGAAAGCTGTTCTGACTCACCCCAATCACTTTCCTTATGAAATTTATCAACTGATATTTTTAATTTCTTGAGAAAGCTAAAAAAATTCATCTTGCTATCTTTTTCATCCAGTTCTTCATAATCAATGAACCTGTCAAATTCTTTTTCTGACGCTGTTGTTCCTTCCAAAACAGCTTTAATATCATAATACCCAATCAATCCATACACATCTTCAACAAGCTCACCCCAATCATATCTATCCAAATCCATATCCATTTGATCGTGTAAAGCTTCAAATAATTCCCACGGATCATTATTCTTCTGAGGACATCGCTTTTGAAACAAATAATTGATCCACCCGATATACGCCTGCGAATTTACTAAATTACCGCTCACCATTACAACGGACGCCCCATCTATGTATAAGCTCTCCAAAACATATGCTGCAACAACAACTTGATGAAATTCCCGCCATCCAATCTTCCCACTCCATACATTTCCACTTTTGGAACTAAATCCGGCATTCTCCCAATAATCATCTTCAAAATAATTATAATAAAAATCCATTCCATAATCATGCATGGAAGCCTTTTTAATCGTTACTGCCTTTTTACCACACAACTGTACCTGCTCCATTTCCATCATCCCACCAGCTTGGAACAGCTTTTCAATGCTATTTCTGAATTCTTCCTTTTTTTCTTCCGGCACTCCTACGCCTGATTTTCGAAACAACGATGCAAATGTACCCATTTAACCTTCTCCTTTTGTGCAGATTAAAATATTTTTATACCTAAAACCTTTTGTTTAATTTGAGCCGCTCCGCATATCCTAATAACCGCTCATATTGTTCAGTCCCCACTTTTAGTTGATTGGAAATCTCTATCATGAACTCATCATTCAAACGCACCATATCACAAAAACTGCGTTCAATATTATAGATATTATAACTGCCGAACTCCGTCTCTACCCTTTTCATTCCGTACTGAAAATTGCCACCTGAGAAATAATGCCTTTCTACCGGAAACTTCATATTTATCACGCTGCGATCCGTCCGCTCCGTTGCAACTATCAAAATATCCGGTTCTGATTTGATGAATCCCTGATAATAACACGCACTTTTCATAGCTATCACTGCCCGTGGATCACTTAAGCATACTTCAATGCATTTATAATCGTATGGCTTCTCATAGCCACATTGCAGCATCCAATAGTAGCCATGACATACTTTTTCAAGATAATTTTCTTCTGTCAGGGTTGCAATCTGACGATTGGAAAATCCTTCCTCCAATAATTCCTTTGTGCTGATATATCCTCTATACTTTTTATATAAATCTTCCAGTCTATAATAAGTCGTAATTCTCATTATTCTTCTTTGTCAACTCTCTCTATTTCATTTGTTTACAATTCTTTTAAAAATTCCGGCAGCCATTCCTCCACTAATTCCATTGAGAAAAACAGGCTGATTTCCTTATCAACAGGCTCCATAGTTAAGACTCCTATTTTCATTTTGACCGGTTCTACATAATAATACTTCACAGACTCCCTCTCAGTGCATTTTTCATTTCACATGATAGCATTTTTCATCACACATGTCAATATAGTGTCTTTCTCTTCAGCTCTGAAAGGTAAATTTACCAATAAGCCCCAAAAACTATTAAACCTCTGGTCTTAAATCATCTGTATCAATTTCTTCTTGAGCAGGTGCACTTTCTTTATTTAATAAATTTAAAAGTAAAAATAGATTATGAAAAATATATAGATGCAATGAATGAAAGTACTATATTATTTATCTATTGAAACGTAATGACATATGCGTTACAATAAAGCTATATAAGGAGGTGTTGAACGTGGACAAAACAGCAACATTAAATTTGAGAGTTAATCCAACTGTAAAGCAGAGTGCGGAGGCAGTATTATCCAAATTAGGTATTCCAATGTCTACTGCAATTGATATGTATTTAAATCAGATTTCTCTTACCGGAGGAATCCCATTTGCGGTAACATTACCAAAAGCTCCAGCATCAGTAAATACTACAATGATGACAGACGAAGAAATTCACGCAAAATTGCAAAAAGGTTATACAGATGCAGTGGAAGGTAATGTAACAAGTGCAGCAGAAGTATTTGCAAATTTTAGGGAGAACCATTAATATGGAATATAATGTTGTAATTACAAAAGATGCTGAACAGGATATGGAGAACATATATAATTATATTGCATTAGAGTTATTGTCTCCGGAATATGCTATGGGGCAATATAATAGAATTGCAGATTCAATAATGCAACTTGATACATTCCCAGAGGGTTTTAGAATAGTTGATTTTGAACCTGAACATTCTATGGGACTTAGAAGAAAATTTATTGATAATTATACGATTTTTTATAGAATAATAGGTAATCAGGTTGAAGTGACAAATGTGTTATATACACAATCAAATATTGAACAACGATTAAAAAAAGAGAAATCCAACCATGAGCAGCCGGGTGCCCTGTAAAGCTCGCACAACTCATTTTGTATGTTGTGTACAGTGAAAAAACCGCCTTTGCATCTTGGTGTTGGACAAGACAGTGTACAAACTATTGAAAGATATTATCAGAAACTAAGAGACAATACCAACGAATAGAGGGAACGTGCGATAGATTGCATACATCAAGCGGATTGCCTATTGCCATTGCATTTAGCACATGGTCTGTATACGCTGTGGTTTTCAGTCCAATTACCTTTTCATTATTTGTTATTTTATATTATAGGCTTTCCCTCATTTTTTCCCTTATCAGCACTTGTAATCATGAGGGAAACGATATAAAATGAAGAATTTTATTCGTATTCTGGAGATTTTTTGGACAGGAGTTGGATAGTATTTTACAAAATCCCGATAACCTGTCATTAACATCCAGAGGAAAAACAGTAACATTCTCAAAACAGAGTTCACAATTAGATGAACCGGCAGAAAAAATTCTAAAGGATAAAGTATTAACCACACTTCAATCATTGCGCTCTAATCTGACATTAGTTTCCGATATCCGTACAAATGACCCAAAAGACCCGTTAGACCCCAATAGAGATGCCGACGGAAACATGGATGAAATATCTGGGATTTACGCTGATATATTTCGATGTATTTCAGAATATCCCAATACCGTTAAAGTGCTGCTTCAACAACAAGAAAAAGAAATGAACAATTTAGGTGCAAAACATAATCCCTATGCTGAACGTGAGGAAACTGCTGATTTTTATCACCTACGGGCAGAGATTCTTAACAGCTATAAACAACAAGCTCAAAAACTAATTAATGATATTATCGATCTCCTAATTCAGTCAGAAAAAATTTTAGCGGATTCTCAAGGCAGTGCTATAATTGCAACAATGCTACGACCTTACGATACAGCAAACTGGATTCCTGACCCAACAAGGTCCGGAAAAAAAAAGGGGGGTGGACTGTCCTAAAGTTTGTGTAAACCTTCAAACTGATGTAAGATAACTACAACAGTTTGGAGGTTTTATTATGGCAA
>JAIDHZ010000249.1 GCA_029052995.1 Lachnospiraceae bacterium
CTATTTATCTTTTTCCCCATATCCTTTAACAAATTCCACTATCTATTACACATAACCAATTTCCTATACACCCCATCCTCTTCAAGCAGACTTTGATGTGTTCCCTGTTCAATAATTCTTCCTTTATCCATGACATAAATGTAATCACAATTCTTTATTGTATTAATTCGATGTGCAATAATAATGCAGGTCATTGTATCAGAAAAATTTTGAATTGTTCTTTTAATGCTTTCTTCTGTTATTGTGTCAAGATTACTTGTAGCTTCATCCATAATAAGTATATCCGGCTTCTTCAATAATGCCCTTGCAATTGCAAGTCTCTGCTTTTGTCCACCGGAAAGGTTATTTCCATTTTCTTCAACCATTGTGTCATACTTCATAGGAAGTTTTTCAATAAATTCATCTGCACAGCACAATTCACATGCATCTTTTACCTCTTCATCTGTTACGTCTTCATTTCCGAATTTTAAATTATTGTAAATTGTATCAGCAAATAGAAATATATCCTGCGGAATATATGCAATATGTTTTCTAACGGATGCAATCGAGTATTCCGATAAGTTTTTCCCATCAATCATAACTTTTCCACGTTCAGGCCTGTAAAATGAAAGCAGCAGCTTTGCAAGTGTAGTTTTTCCACAGCCGCTTTCTCCAACAATTGCTATTTTCTTTCCCTTTGAAAAATCCATACTGACATTTTGCAGCACAAGCTCCCTGTTACCATATCTGAAATCCAGATTTTCAATTTTTATATCCCCGTACAAGCTTTCAAGTTGTGGTTTATCCGAATCCTGCTGCTCAATTTCTGCATCTAAAATATCGTTCAAACGTTCCGCTGCAACCATTGCCGTCTGCAATTCCGGCTGAAGATTAATAAGATTGGATACCGGATCAAGAAAATAATTAATCAAATAATAAAAAACAAACAAATCTGCAATACTTATAATATTGTTTATGCATAAATAAGTACCCACCCATAGTAACACCACAACCCCGACAGATGCTGCCAGTGATATGATTGAATCCTGTAAATTGTAAATAAGCGAACCCTTCACACTTTTATCTGCCAGTCTCTCATAGAGTTTTTCCGATTTATTTTTTATAACATATTCACATTGGTATGCTTTTACTGTTTCGATTCCATCAATGGATTCTTTTAAATATGAAGTGACCTGTGCGTCCTGTTCCATGATTTCATGGTTAACCAATTTTATCGGTTCTCTAAACAGAAACATGATAAATGCATATATAAGCATAATAACCAATGTAATTAAAAACAGCGTAGTACTTATACAGCACAATAAAGCACCACATGCAAGTGCCATAATTGTATCAAGCATAATAGTCAATGCAGCAGTTGATATTGCATCCCTTATTTTAGAAGTATCATTAAAACGAGACAAAAACTCACCGGTTTTCCTTGTTACATGAAAACTTGCCGGCAAATCAACAAGATGATTATAGTAGCCAAGCGTTAACGGAATATCAACCCTCTTAGCAGTCAGTGCCAGCAGATAACCTCTGGCTATATGCATAAACCATCTCATAATATACATTATAATAATTACTCCACATACTACATTTATATTAGCAAAAACCACCTTCAGCTTAGCAAAAATACTATCCGTCGTCCGTTCCAATACCATTTTCTCTTCATAATGATATCCCACCTCAGGTATTCCTGACACATTCTCTGTCATTCCCATTGAATCTGAAAGAATGTATTCGAAAATCATAGCACCGGAAACATTAATCGCCGAAATAAAAATAGACATAATAAAGATAAATACCAACATTTTCTTTTGTGCCATAATCAGCAAAAAAAATTTTCTAAATGACCCTTTTCTCTCATTTCTCTTCTCAAAGTTTTGATTTGGTATAAATGTTATAATCTGGCCGTGGCGTTGTTCTAAAAATTGCGATATG
>JAIDHZ010000025.1 GCA_029052995.1 Lachnospiraceae bacterium
GATGAAGTGCATTTTGTGGCGTCATTTCATACAGGGGGGAAAGAGTGGTTTTTGCGAAAGCTGTCCCTAGAGGAATTAGAGCATATATGGGCGTTGAGAGGAAAGGCAGACTATGAAGATTTGTGGCGTACCTTTTTTAACACCATTGCCATTGAAGAGCGTAAAAATCCAAAATGCCAACGGAATATGTGTGCGTACCGGTATCGTGATTACATGGTGGAATTTCATTAATTTCCGTAAGAAGATGCTGCCCATACATGCCTGCATGTCCATTTGACTATGGTACCCTCTTGACAAGATGCATTTTTATAAATGTGGCATTTGCAAAATTTCGCAAAAATCTGTGTAAAATATAAAATAAATTATAATTATGTGGTACAATGTTAAAGAAGCGGAAAATAGTGGGACTACAGATTTAGGAGATTATTTAATGAGGCGTTTATCAGTGGGAATACTAGCGCATGTAGATGCGGGAAAAACAACTTTATCAGAGGCAATGCTTTATAAAAGCGGCAGCATAAGGACACTTGGAAGGGTAGATAAGAAAAATGCTTTTTTGGATACAGAAAGCTTGGAACGGGAGCGGGGTATTACTATTTTTTCAAAACAGGCAGTAATGGAATTTGGAGATACAATTATTACTCTTTTGGATACTCCGGGACATGTGGACTTTTCTGCTGAAATGGAAAGAACATTATGGGTTATGGATTATGCTATCCTTGTAATCAGTGGTGCAGACGGTATACAGAGTCATACTATGACTTTATGGAGGCTTTTAGAGAGATATAATATTCCGGTTTTTTTGTTTGTTAATAAGATGGATTATTCTGGTGCGGAAAAGGCGAGCCTGTTAGAGGAGCTTCAGAAAAATTTAGGGGAAGGCTGTATTGATTTTACAGAAACGGAAAGCATTCAGTTTATGGAACAGGTTGCTGTTTGTGATGAACGGTTGCTTGAACAGTATTTGAAAAATGATACTATAACGAAAGAGCAGGTTGCTAATCTTATACTAAACCGCATGATTTTTCCGTGTTTTTTGGGGTCTGCCCTTAAGATAAATGGAATTCAGGAGTTTATGGAGGGATTTGTACGGTTTACGATGCCATATTGTTCACAATACGGAATGGAAGCAAATGTTTCAATGGGGTTATCGACAGGTCAAAGCAGAGAACCCTTTGGTGCAAAAGTATTTAAGATTGCAAGGGATGCACAGGGAAACCGTCTCACTTACTTAAAGGTTACGAGTGGCTCTTTACGAGTACGGGATGTTGTCTCAGGAAAAGAATATCATAGCTTGAATAATTTTGAAGAAAAAGAATGGAGCGAAAAAATTAGTCAGATTCGTATATATTCAGGAAACCATTACGAGGTAGTGCCGGAAATGGAAAACGGAGGCATCTGTGCGGTAACAGGTCTTACAAAAACCAGTCCTGGTATGGGACTTGGTGTGGAGAATAATGCAGAAATTCCTATGCTTGAGCCGGTTTTAACTTATACAGTGGAGCATCCGGAGGATGTGGATGACATTACTTTATTGGAAAAATTGGGGGAACTTTGTGAGGAATTTCCTGAACTTTCTGTCTCATGGCAGGAGGAAACATCTGCTATACAAGTGAGGTTAATGGGAGAAGTACAGATTGACGTACTAACCAGAACTATTTATGAACGCTTTGGTATAGCCGTTAGTTTTGGAGAGGGAGATATTGTATATAAAGAAACAATTTGCGATGTGGTAGAAGGAATTGGTCATTTTGAACCACTAAAGCATTATGCAGAGGTACATTTAAAAATGGAACCTGGTGAAAGGGGCAGCGGTATTCAGATTCTTGCAGAATGCAGTGAAGATTTATTAGATAAAAACTGGCAGAGGCTTATCATGACACACTTAGAAGAAAAACAGCATGTCGGTGTACTGACTGGTTCTGCTCTTACGGATGTGCGGATAACGGTTGTGGCAGGGAAAGCCCATACAAAGCATACAGAGGGGGGAGATTTCAGGCAAGCGACATACAGGGCTGTGAGGCAGGGGCTGATGCAGGCCAAATCCAGATTATTAGAGCCGTATTATGCATTTTGTTTAGAGATTCCAATCTCTTTTGTTGGAAGGGCAATGACTGATATTGAAAACATGTCCGGTAATGTGGGTCCACCGGTAACGGAGGGTGAGATGGCAGAGCTTAGCGGAACGGTGCCGGTATCAACCATGCATGATTATCAAATTGCAGTAAATTCATATACCAAGGGCAGAGGCAGACTGTTTTGCAGTTTTAAAGGCTATGGACCATGTCATAATGAAGAAGAGGTTATTGCACAATTTGGTTATAATCCGGATGAGGATGTAGATAATCCATCATCTTCTGTTTTTTGTGCCCATGGTTCAGGTTATATCGTTCCATGGCATGAGGTGCCGGAGCATATGCATGTGGAAAGCGTGATTGAAGAAAAAAACACTGCTTTACAGGAAACGCCTGTTTATGTGAATAAGACATGTTCCATGGAAAATTATATAGATGAAGATCAGATTGAAACAATTTTAAATCGTACCTATCATGCTAATGAAAAGCCAGAAAAACACATTTATAAAAAGCAAAAGCACAGGTCAGATATAACTTATAAGGGAAAAAAAGGGCCTCGTTTTAAGGAAAGATATCTTATTGTAGATGGATATAATATTGTACATGCATGGGAGGAGTTAAGCTGTCTGATTGAGGATAACTTAGAAGGAGCAAGAATGAGGCTGTTAGACTTATTGTCTAATTATCAGGCTTTTGTGAAGGTGAAAACGATTGTGGTATTTGATGCCTATAAGGTCAAGGGAAACATTGGAGAAATGTTTGATTATCATAATATACATGTAGTATATACGAAAGAGGCAGAAACAGCGGATTCTTATATTGAAAAGCTGACGCACCGGATTTCAAAAGATTATCAGGTTACAGTCGCCACTTCTGACGGACTTATACAGTTGATTACAAGAGGGCAAAATTGTATTATTATGTCCGCCAGAGAACTTAGACTTGAGATAGAACGTGTCAATGAGAAAATACGGGAATATATAGGAAATTAATTTTCATATTCTCGTGATTTCGTCAGATAAACTTATGCATGGCTGGCGTTTTAGAGCTTAGTGCGCAACTGTTTAATGTCTGATAAAGCCTTGCAATGGGAAGCCCTACCACATTGTTGTAGTCGCCTTTGATTTCTTTGACATGAATTGCAAATGGTCCCTGAATTCCATAGGCACCAGCTTTGTCCAGACAATCTCCGGTGGCAATGTAATCCTTTATCTCATAGTCGCTGATAGGATAAAATGTTACATCTGTGCGTTCGTGTAGAAGATGGGTTCGTTTTTCACCATTTTTCCTCATGATTATTGAAAGTCCTGTATAGACCTGATGTGTACGGTCGGACAACATTTTTAACATGTTAAAAGCTTCCTGCTCGTTGGCAGGCTTTCCTAATACGTCACCGTCATAAAAGACAATAGTATCTGCCCCGATTACCATGTAATCTTTTCCTTTATAGTCCTGTTTGCAGGTATTGTAAACATTATCTGCCTTTTGAAAGGCAAGGGATTCTACAAGCTGGTCAGGTGTTCCATTTGTTACGGCTTCCTTTACCGTGGAGGGGATTATTTTGAATGTATATCCCGCTTTAAGAAGTAATTCCGCTCTGCGTGGAGAGGCGGATGCTAATATGATTGAAATATCTGTTTTGTCTGGCATGAATGTCTCCTTTTACGTATGAATAATGCACTTGCTGTTGAACATTTAGTGATACTTGAAATCTCTGATTTCGCCAGCAGTTCCATAGCTGGTGTTTTCGAGCTTAGTACACATCTGTTTGTTTTATATGTGTTACATATTTTAATATATTTTCATATAATCTTCAATAATCTTACAAATATAATTTGCAAGGAATCCATAAGAATGATACAATCATACAATACAGAATACAGACAGGAGTAAAAATGAACAGGATATTATCAGTATTTTCAGTGATTTTAATAGTGATGCTTCTTGCATGGGCTGCTTATCTGCGTGTGCCCTTTGTGCAGGAAAAGGTGGCATCCTTTACCGAGGATGATTTTAATGATAGCAACATTTATACAGATTTGGAAAGTATTTCGGAACGGCTTGACAGGGAGATTTTAAATGGCTCTGATTCATTTACGATTTATCTGAAGGGCATGGATGTTGACTCAATAACGAAGTTAAATGACGGAATGGATGGTATTTTTGGAAGCGGTGAGACCTACCGGCAGGTAGGAGCAGTTGGAGATACATATAAAAAGGTTACAATAACAATTAAAAAGACTACAAATTATTTTGTATATAATGCTTATGTAAATGGCAATCCGATTCCGGAAACAGAGAAAAAAGCAAATATTTTATATATGCAGGTAAAACAAATTTTAGATACGCAGATTCATGATTCTATGACGGATTACGAAAAAGAACTGGCATTACATGATTATCTCGTGACAAACTGCTGTTACAGTGAAGAGACAGTCCAGTCACCGGATAGTGATATTTACAGGGCTTATGGTGCATTAGTTAACCATGATGCAGTATGTAATGGTTATGCAGAAGCGCTTCAGCTTTTGTTTCTTTGCTGTGGCATGCATTCCGAATTTGTAATCGGGAAAGCAGATGGTGTTGATCATGCATGGAATCTGGTTGAATTAGATGGTAAGTGGTATCATTTGGACGCCACCTGGGACGATCCTAAGCCTGACCAAGGCAAAGATGCATTACATGCATATTTTAATGTTTCTGATGAGATTATGGAAAAGAGCCATACATGGGAAAGAGAAGACTATCCTTTAGCAAATTCGATGGATTATAATTATTATATTAGACAAGGACTATATTTTAAAAACTTTGATACGTATAAAACCTCGGCCTATGCAGCAATGGTGACCGAGGGGAAGGCAAGATACGAGGCTGTAATTGAGAACTATCAGGAAAATGAGGCTGACATGCAGTTTGTCTTTGAAAATAATTATCGCTATAATAGTGTAAACTGGCAAACATTTAGCGAAGGAATGTATAATGTCCTGGTACTAAAGGCAGAATAGTAAAGGAGAATATTATATGACAAAACAGGAATTTTTAGATGAATTAAAAGAAGCATTGTCTGGAGAGGTTTCCCCGGAATCCATGATGGATTCCTATCGGTATTATGCGGCTTATATTGAAGATGCAGTTAATGCGGGAAAAAATGAAGAGCAGGTGATAGAAGAATTAGGTTCTCCATTATTGATTGCCCGTTCTATTATTGCAGCACAGACCGGAGAGAGGACTGCTGATGTGGAATATACAGAAGATGGAAGGACCAAAAAAGTAAGAAATAAAAATGCAGCATTTCAAAGTAATAAATCAGAAAAGAAAGAGTTTCATTTTAATACGGGTGTATGGTTTGCAAGGGTTTTGTCTGTTTTGCTTTTGATCCTTCTGATTGTGATTGTATTTAGTCTGGTAAGTGGTTTTTTGTGGTTTGTCATACATTTTGCAATTCCTGTATTAATTATTTTAGGTATTATCTATCTGATTATGTACGCATTAAAATAAAATTACATTTTTTTGGATTTTTTTTGAAAAAGTGCTTGACATTTTGTGTTAAATTTCGTATACTCATAAACGTGTTGTGAACACATGGAATCTTAGCTCAGCTGGGAGAGCATCTGCCTTACAAGCAGAGGGTCATAGGTTCGAGCCCTATAGGTTCCATTTTGGCGGAGTAGCTCAGCTGGCTAGAGCATACGGTTCATACCCGTAGTGTCGAGAGTTCAAGTCTCCCCTCCGCTACTTAAACCATCAGGTATTTTCCTGGTGGTTTTTTCAGTCTTTGCAGTGAACAATGGTGCAATGAGTGTTTAATGCGAAGCGCACTGTGCATAACTGCAATTTGCCGTTCACCTGCGCATTGTGGTTGGGTTTCTTGTAGCTGTACAGTAAAAATTACAAAATGAATGGTATAGTTTTTTTTGGAAATAAATATGTGTAGTTGATAAAACAGATATAACAGGAGGATTCAAATGCAGGTTAATAATTATACGGTGTTAAAGGAAGAGTATATTGAAGAGATGAATGGGACAGCTTATCTGCTATCTCATAATAAAACAAAAGCTAAGGTAATGCTTATTAAAAATGATGACAAGAATAAGGTTTTTACCATAGGATTCCGTACACCTCCCAAAGCGGATACCGGTGTGCCTCATATTATTGAGCACTCTGTACTCTGTGGTTCCAGAAAGTTTCCGGCAAAGGATCCGTTTGTAGAGCTTGCAAAAGGTTCACTTAATACATTCTTAAATGCAATGACTTATCCGGATAAGACCGTATATCCGATTGCTTCCATTAATGAAATGGATTTCAGAAATCTTATGGATGTATATTTAGATGCAGTTTTTTATCCTAACATTTATACAAATGACAAAATTTTAAAACAGGAGGGCTGGCATTATCACCTGGAAGAGGAATCAGGAGAAATCACCTATAATGGTGTTGTATATAATGAGATGAAGGGGGCGTATTCTTCTGCCGAGCAGCAGCTGATGCACGCAATCCAGACCTCATTGCTGCCGGATACTGCCTATGGATATGACTCGGGCGGTGATCCTAAGGTGATACCACAGTTAAGTAATGAAGAGTTTTTAGAATTTCATAAAACATATTATCACCCTTCCAATAGTTATATTTATCTTTACGGTGATTTGGATATGGAAAAGGAACTTTCCTTTATTGATGAAGCATATCTACAGGAATTTGATTATCAGGAAATTGATTCCGGTATTAATTTACAAAATCCATTTGATAAGCCGAAGGAAATTATAACAAATTATGCAGTTTCCGATGCGGAGGATAAGGAAGATAATACCTATTTAAGCTATAATGCAGTTATTGGCACCAGCCTTAACAGAACATTAAATCTTGCATTTATGGTATTGGATTATGCGTTGATTGATGTGCCTGGTGCACCGGTTAAAAAGGCGTTGGTAGATGCAGGACTATCCAATGATGTGTTTAGCTCATATGATGACAGTATGCTTCAACCTGTATATTCAATTGTGGCAAAGGGATGTAAAGCAGAAGAAAAAGATCATTTTATACAGGTTATTGAAGACACTTTGTCTAATCTCATTCAAAGTGGTTTTGAAAAAAAAGTATTAGAAGCGTCTTTAAATCATTTTGAATTTAAATTAAAAGAAGCGAACTATGGGAGATATCCAAAAGGATTAATGTATGGTCTGCAGGCATTTGACAGCTGGCTTTATGATGAAAACGAACCATTTATGTATTTAAAATTTAATCAGGTTTTTTCATTTTTGAAAAGCCAGATTGGAACGGATTATTTTACCAACCTGCTAAGACAATATTTGTTAGAGAATAATCATAAAACCATTGTTATTGGTATTCCCCAAAAAGGATTAAATAAAGAAATTGACAAAAATACAGCTGAGCAGTTAAAGGAGTATAAGGA